>JAXHTV010000004.1 GCA_034189865.1 Pseudomonadota bacterium
CTTCTCCCGATGCGGGCGTTTTGATATCAACCACTCGACTGACCCGAGGATCCAGGTGGGCAAAATACAACGCCCCGCAGGTTTCCAGCGATACCGTATAGTCAGCCTCACACAGGCGATGAAGCAATTCGGCACAGGCTTTCTGCGCCAATGGCTCGCCACCGGTCACCGTGACATGACGAACGCCGTAACTGGCCACACGCTCCATAATTTGATCGAGTGAAAACCACTGACCGCCATGGAAAGCGTACGCTGTATCGCAGTAACCACAGCGTAACGGGCACCCCGTCAATCGAACGAACACCGTAGGCACGCCGACCGTGCGGGACTCTCCCTGCAACGAGAGAAAAATCTCGGTTAGGCGCAAACGCGAATGTTTGGGTTCCGAAAGACCAGCCGCCATCAACTTGGCAGGCGTCCCTCGCGGCGCATCTGTCCCAAGCGCTGGCGGGCCAAATCGGCGGCGCTACTGCCCGGATGATCCCGAATCACTTGTTCCAGGTAGGCCTGAGCGGACTTCCACTGAGACTTTTCGTAGTGGATATAGCCGATCTTGAGCAACGCATCCGGGACCTTGGCACTTTTCGGAAAACCCTGGACGACCCGCTCGAACTCGGCCAATGCAGTGTCAAAATCCCGGGTGACATACTTTGCTTCGCCCAGCCAATATTGAGCGTTGCCAGCATATCGGCTTTGCGGATATTGGCGAATGAACTGCGCAAACGCGTCTGCCGCCTGGGTATAACGACCCTCTTTAAGCATATTGAATGCCGCTTCATAGGCCTGTTCTTCGCTTCCATCGATCTGACCAACCGTATCGGTGGGCGCCGATTGGGAGGCTGCGCCGCCTTCCAACACCTGAAGACGACGATCGAGATCCGCATACATGTCGCGCTGGCGCTGCGTTTGTTTTTGCAGTTCGTGACCGTGCTCATCCACCCGCCCGGTAAGCACCCGCTGCTGCTCAGTCACCTGGGCCATATCGTTGACCAAACCGAGCTGTTGGCGTGCTTCCAACTGCCGCTCAAGTTCCGCCAAACGCGCTTCTAAGTCATTGACACGCTCTGGCAACGGTTTTTGCCCATCCGCGGCAGGGAAGGTCGCGCAGCCTGTTAAAACAACGGCACAAGCGAGCGTGATGAAATATTTAAGCATTTTCGTCTTCACTGACATCCGTTATGTGCACCTAATAACCGCTTGGCCGGAGAGTACGAAATCAACCGGCGACGAAAAACGGGCTTTCGTCGCCGGCGACGCCGAGACTCATGAAATCAAAGACATTATCTTAGCGCGAATACAAGAAGTCGACACGACGATTCTTGGCCCATGCCACTTCACCCGTCCCCCAATCCGCCGGTTTTTCTTCACCGAAGCTGACCGTGGTAACCTGGGACTCGGCTACGCCCCGCGCGATTAACAAACGCTTGACCGCATCGGCTCGTCGGTTACCTAAACCCACGTTGTACTCCCGAGAGCCGCGCTCGTCGGTATGACCTTCGAGGGTCACCGTGACGCCGTCGTGTGTGAGTAGATAGTCCGCGTGCGCATCAATCGCCTGCATGTACTCAGATGCAACCACGCTGCTGTCGAAGGCAAAGTAAATCGACAATGATTCCAGTTCTTGTTGAGCCTGCTGCATGGCTTGTGCAGCGAGTTCTTCCGGGCTCAAACCGGCATCTGTGTCCACGCCGGTGGTTTCCGCCCACCCCGAATCCGAATCGCCCTCGCTTGGCGTTGTAATCTCGCTTTCAGGCGTGGTGGCACACGCGGCGAGCAGCAGCGCCGCCAACGACAATACCGCGATTTTCAATAAATTTTGCATGTTACGCTCCTAATGGAAGTCTTGTATCTACCCAATGTGGATATCTCGAAGTAGGACGGATGCCCCATTCGAAAAACGGTTCACTCATCTGCCCGATTAGTTGGCTTTTGCCGAAACGGCGACCATGCCGCTTCACGTACATCACCGTCGCCCGCCAAACGCTGCCGCACTCGTCCGTCAAAAGAAACTGTGGATAAGACACCGGCCCGCTGATAATCGCTGGCATAGATAATCATGGCGCCGTTGGGAGAAAAACTGGGGGACTCATCCAACGGTCCGTCGCTTAAAACCCGGAGTGAGCGGTTGGCTCTGTCCAAAACGGCGATGGAATACCGTCCACCACTGCCGTGAACCACCGCCAAGTATTTTCCGTCTGAGCTGTAGCGGGGACGCGCATTGTAATTACCCTCGAATGTCAGCCGGCGCATTGAGCCGTCCGACAGTTCCAGCTCATAGATCTGAGGGCGTCCCCCGCGATCAGATGTAAACGCGATTCGCTTCCCATCGGGTGAGAAATCCGGCTCGGTGTCAATTGAGCCGCCTCGTGTCAGCTGGCGAAGCACCTGTCCACTCTCACTGTCAATCAGGTATAAATCCGTGTGAGCGCCGTTGGAGAGCGCCACCGCCAGCGTTTTGCCGTCTGGGGACCAGGCAGGCGCACCGTTGATCCCAGGCCTGGACGAGAGTTCGCGGCGCTTTCCGGTTGCCATTTCTTGCACGAAAATCCGTGAACGCCGCCCTTCGAACGAGACATAGGCCAAATGCGTACCATCCGCCGACCAGCTCGGTGACATCAGCGGTTCAGTGGAACGCACGATGGTCCGGGAGTTGGCACCATCGGCATCCGCAACCATTAATCGATACTCGCCCTGCTCGCCCTTCTTCGGACGTTTCAGTGCGCTCACGTAGGCGATTCGCGTATTGAACGCCCCGGGCTCTCCAATCAGTTTTTCATAGATGATGTCGCTGACCTGGTGGGCAGCGGTCCGGATTTCCGCCTCCGACACCGGAATGCGATACGCCGCAATGGATTGACCCCGCAACACATCAAACAGCCTAAATTCCACGGCAAATTGCGCATTGCCGGTGGGGATCACCTCACCCACCACCAAGTGATCGACACCCGCTGTGCGCCAAAGCGCGAAATTCACGCCATCGGCATCGCGGGGAAACTGAGGCAACTCGCGCTCGGGAAGGAGCGAAAAACGTCCGCTTCGAGCCAAGTCGGCCGCAATGATTTGATCCACGGGAACCCCAGGGGCCGACGCTCCGCCCTGAAATGGGACGACCGCAATCGGTAAGGCGCCACTCACGCCTTGGGTAATTTCGATCCTCAGAGCCCCGAAGGCCGCAGTGCTGACTAACGCCAACACGATCGCGAGGACGGCACTGGCTCGACAATTTTTCACTGCAAACTCCCCTGCCTGAAGATAAATCTGATTTCGCGCTCGAACAGCCGCGGATCGGGGGGTGTCGGCAAAGGCGACGCCCGAAAAACCGCATCCTCCACCGACTGATCCAAAGCCGCCGACCCACAACTGGTGACCACCTGCGCTCGAACGACCTCGCCACTGGGCAGTTGGGTCACGCTGACTTCGCAGGTGATTGCGCCGAGTTCGCCCGGTGGCTGCAACCAGCTGCGCTCAACCTTCTGCCGAATCGCATCAACGTAAATATCTCGGTCTCGACTCAGCTTGGCCTGTTGGCGAGCTTGTTCCTCGCGCGCAAGTTGCTCCTGCAACGCCTGCCGACGCGCCTCATCTTCCGCCTTGAGACGCGCTTCTTCCGCCGCCTTGCGTTTGGCCTCCGCTTCCGCTTTTAGGCGCGCTTGTTCCTCGGCTTTGCGTTTAGCTTCGGCTTCGGCCTTAAGACGGGCTTGTTCCTCGGCTTTACGTTTGGCCTCCGCTTCGGCCTTCCGACGCGCTTCTTCCGCCGCCTTGCGTTTGGCCTCCGCTTCCGCCTTTAGGCGCGCTTGTTCCTCGGCTTTGCGTTTAGCTTCGGCTTCGGCCTTAAGACGGGCTTGTTCCTCGGCTTTACGTTTGGCCTCCGCTTCGGCCTTCCGACGTGCCTCTTCCGCAGCCTTACGCTTGGCTTCCGCTTCGGCCTGTAAACGGGCTTCTTCCGCCGCCTTGCGTTTGGCCTCCGCTTCGGCCAAACGCCGCGCTTCTCGCTCAGCATCGATTTTGCGCTTGTCGATCACCGTTGCCTGCACGACGGCGATCTCATGGGCGCGCGGAACCGGCACCGGCCGCGGGCGAAACTCCACGAACAAAAACACCAACACAATCAGGTGCAAAACAACAGAGACGATCAACCAGCGTTTGTCGCCCAAACCCCGTAAGCGCTTTTTCACGGCGTGGTCAAATCAATCTGTTCGGGTGGCTCGGTCATCAACCCCACACTGGGCGCCCCGGCTTGCTGTAGTACCACCATGGCCGTCACCACGCTGCCATAAGGCACTTGATTGTCACCCTGTACCAAGACCGGCGTATCGGGCCGCTCCCGCAATGCTCGGGAGACGCTGGTTAGAATGATCTCGACATCCACCGGCGATTGGGGATTGTCCAATAGACTCAAGTAGAACCGACCTTCGGCATCCACGGTTAAGATAATCGGCTCTTGGGTTTCGATATCTTCCAGCGTCAACGGTTGGGCATCGGCTTGGGGCAGATCAACTTCGACACCACGGGATAACAAAGGCGTTGTGATCATAAAGATAATCAGTAACACCAGCATGACGTCGATATAGGGAACGACGTTCATCTCGCCCATGAAACGACGTTTGCGAGCTCCTTGGCGCATTGATTCCAATCCTCTAGCGGATCACGGGTTGCTTGACTGTCGATTTCGGCGTTGCATCTACGGTGACGCCGACGTGCCGCTGCAAAATGTTGGAAAATTCATCGCGAAAACCGTCCAAACCGCTGTCGACCCGGTCCATTTCCGCGCTAAAACGGTTGTAGGCCACAACAGCCGGAATCGCGGCAAACAACCCCATAGCCGTCGCGATGAGTGCCTCGGCAATCCCCGGCGCCACCATACTCAAGGTCGCTTGCTGGGCGCCCGCCAGTCCCTGGAAGGAAGTCATAATCCCCCATACCGTTCCGAACAAACCAATATAAGGACTGGTCGACCCGATGGTCGCCAAGGTCGGCAGGTGGGTCTCCAAGCGTTCCAATTCACGTAGCTGGGCGGCACGCATGGCGCGCATGGCGCCTTCCACTTGATCTTCGGGACCAGGCGACGAGAGCTGACGAACCCGCAGGAACTCACCGAACCCCGCGACAAACAATGCGGCCATGCCTTCCCGAACACGCTCCCGGCTCGTTTGGCGATATAACTCCCCCAGTTCAATACCCGACCAAAAACGTTGTTCGAACGCCTTATACTGACTCCGCATTTTCGACAGTTGCGCACGCTTGGTGAGAATGGCGTACCACGAGTAAATCGAAATCAGCAACAAAAGGCCCATCACGCCTTTGACCAGCGGACTGGCCGCAAGAACCAACGAAAGAATCGAGACCTCAGGGGCCATTGGTAAGCTCCTCAACCAAACGCAGGGGCAATCTGACCGGTTTCATGTCAGGGTGTTTAAGACAGGCAATCCACACTCCGGCCTTGCATAACACAGCATCGCCACGGCGAACTTCTTGGTGAAACTGCAAACGTGCCGGCCGTATCGATCCTACGCTGGCCGTTGCGATTAACGCATCGTTGAATCGAGCGGGTTTCAAATAATTCACTTCCAACGAGACGACCGTAAAAACCCTGTTCTGTTCCGCCAGCAAGCGATCCTGCTCAAAACCCAACTGACGCAGCCATTCGGTGCGGGCGTGCTCCATCATTTTCAGATAGTTGGCATGATAGACAATGCCGCCAGCGTCGGTATCGTCATAATAGACCCGAACCGGCCAATGAAATTCCTTCAACACGAACCCCAATCATTCAAACGAAGCCCACTGAACCCGGACCGTCCAACGACATAGACGGAACCCGGGCTCTTAACCTCACGCCCAAGGTACGAAACCTTGATGCGGGGAAAAAAGTCGAGCCCGCCAGGAAACTGACACCGCGCGGATACCACTAATATCTTCTGATCGCGCCCAACACAGGTGGGCGCCTTACTATAAACTGGCGCTGAAGCCTTGTCATGGCGTCCCCCTGCAAAAAAAAGGCCCTCACAAGGAGGGCCAACAAGGGGGGGAGTCGTTTCGACCGGGCCGTTACCTTGGGCGGTCGGCCAATGCTCGTTCTACGGTCCAGATCCCTCGGCTACTGCGTGAGCTGAATTCTCGTCATTCTCCATGCCACCCAAGTGCCGGCAATTCGCTTCATGCAAATCATGAAGCAATTGTCGGGCCAACTCCCTTCGGCAACCTAAAAACAGGCAGTTACGTTAAGCCACGGTCACTATTGCAGCCGGCGCGCATGAAAATCTGTCGCCAATAAGCGACGGCTCTGCCGCGCTGTTAAGATAAGACCATGAAAAGGTGGGGTTTTATGGCTGTCGCCATTTGGAGACACTAATCGAGGTTAACGGATTTGAAATGGGCTGGATCGAGCTTGTGGCGATTGAGCAGTTTGTAAAACTCGGTGCGGTTTCGGCCGGCCAAGCGTGCCGCTTGGGTCACGTTGCCCTGAGTCATATGAAGCAAGCGGGTCAGATAGTCTCGCTCGAAATGCTTTCGGGCATCAGCTAATGGGATCAACTCACCGCTTTTTCCCCGCAATGCTTGCTGGATTAGCGCAGCGGGAATACTCGATGTGGTCGCCAAAGCGACTGATTGCTCCACGACATTGAAAAGCTGTCGCACGTTGCCCGACCAATTGGCAGTGACCAGAGTTTCCATGGCGTCCGCGGCAAATCCGCTGACTTGCTTCTCATAACGCTTCGCCAGCAGATCGCGAAAATGGTTTGCCAATAGCGGAATGTCTTCGCGGCGCTCCTCTAAGGAGGGCAAGGTCAGCGTCACGACATTCAAACGATAGAACAAATCTTCGCGAAACCGACTGGCCTCAATTTCCTTCTCCAAATCGCGATGGGTGGCCGAAATCACCCGAACATCGACCGCTACCGTGGATGTGGACCCAACGGGTCGGACTTGCCGTTCTTGCAGAACGCGTAATAGCTTGACCTGCAAGGCCAAGGGCATATCACCAATTTCATCCAACAGCACGGTCCCGCCTTCCGCGGAACAAAACAAGCCCTCATGGTCTTGGGTGGCACCGGTAAACGAGCCCTTGCGGTGCCCGAACAATTCCGACTCCAGCAGCGATTCAGGGATCGCCCCACAATTAACGGCCACGAATGGGCCGGATGCCCTTGTGCTGGCTTTATGTATGGCGCGCGCCAGCAGCTCTTTGCCCGTCCCGCTCTCACCTTCGATCAAAACACTGGCATCGGTGGCGGCAACACGCTTGGCACGATTGAGGACGTCCTCCATCACCAAACTTCGACTGACCATTTCACTGCGCCAGGCTTCGTCCTTCGCCGTCGGCTCAGGGCCGCTACCACCGGTCACAGCGAGGGCATCATGGACATGATCAAGCAAGGCCTGACTGTCAAACGGCTTGGTCAGAAATCCGTAGACGCCGTTTTTGGTGGCCGTAACCGCTTCGGGAATCGACCCGTGCGCGGTAAGAATGATGACAGGTAACAGCGGGCGGCCTTTGCGAATGTGATCGAATAAAACCAAACCATCCATTCCGTCCATACGCAAATCCGTGATGACCAAGTGCGGCCGAAAAGCGGCGAGTAAACCTAAGGCTTCTTCTCCGCTTTCCGCCGTCGCCACGTCATAGCCCGACGAGCGCAGCCGCAGCGAGAGCAACCGCAACAAGCCGGTGTCGTCATCTACCAACAGTATTTTTTTACCCGTCGACACATGACCTCCGCTGTTCAACTCACGGCTGCGAGCGATCGCGTGTTTGAATTCTGCGTTCAATGTCTTTGAGTGCCTCGATTTGCTGCTTTTGTTGCTCGATCAGATCGAGCAGTTGCTGTTCTCTGGTGACATCGTAAGCGGCGCGTCTTTTCAGACTTTGCAAAATCGAGACCAGTTCTGCGACACCCGGCGACAACACCTCTCCGGGCATCTGGCACGCGCGCAGCAATCCGGCCCCCCGCGGTGGTGCTTGTGCCACCACATCGGCTCGCGTTAGCAACATGGCAACCATGAACGCTTCGCGGGAACAGTCCGTCGGCAAGCCGAAGCGCGTTTGGGCGCGGTAAAGCTCGACCGCGGCGCCGGTTTCCAACAGCAACACGTCACGGTACAGGACAATGAGCTCCTCCGCGGCAAACTCCGGCCCCTTATGACTGATGGCCTTCGCTGGCTTCTCCGGCTGCGCTGGCGACGTTTCGTGTGCCGGCGGCGCCGAACGGGGCGGCGCCATCATGCATGCGGTCAGTACCATCAGCATCCCGACCACCCATGCGGCCCTTAACCCTTTCATTTCGTATCCTCGTCCGGCAGGGGCAACACCGCGCGCATCCAGGCACCCGGCCCTTCATGCACGACCACTTCGAGATTCCCGTTGTGGACACGCATGTATTCTCTGGAGATTGACAGTCCCAAACCCGATCCTTTGACATACGCCTGCGCCAGTTGGGGACCCTGGTAAAAGGCATCGAACACCTTTTCGCGATCCGCCGGATCAATACCCGGCCCCTGATCCACCACATCCAGTACGGCCCGTCCGTGTTCCTCCGTCAAGCGAATGCCAACTTGGCCCGCGGTACGCGAAAACTTGATGGCATTGGCGATCAGATTGTCGATGACGGTCCTCAACTTGTCTTCATCGGCATGGGCTTTCACTGGCTCCAATATCACCTCAACGCGTAAGGTTTTACTCAGTATGGCCGGTTTGTGATTTTGCACGACTTCGCTCACAAGGGATTTGAGGTCTATATCCTTGAGATTGAGTCGGGGCGTTTGCGATTGCGCCATACTGAAATTCAATAAATTCTCGATCAGCCCCTGTAAATTCACACTGCTGCGGGTGAGAATATCCACAATCTCCCGCTGTTCGCGATTTAGCGGGCCTGCCACCGCATCCTTTAACAGCTGCCCCCCCTCTCGGATGGCCGTCAACGGCGTTTTCAATTCATGGGACATATGACGGAGAAATCGGGTTTTCTGCCCTTCTAACTCAATCAATCGAAGGCGCAACCAATCCAATCGCTCACCCAATCCTTCAACGTCTCTTGGGCCGGTGACCCGAATGGGATGATCGAAGTTGCCGTCGCCCAAGTCGCGAATCGCTCTTTCGACTTGCCGGATCGGGCGAGATATCAGCACCGGAAACACGATCGCGGAAAAAACAGCCAAGGACACCAAGCCGGCCGCGATCCAGAGAAAAGTTTGCCTCGCCCGGGTGGCCGTCGCCTGAAGAATCTCAACCTCACGGTCAATCATTTTGCTGCTACCGACAAAGACGGCCCGTGACATGTCCATCAAACGAGAGAACATCGCCGTGACCTCCACATCCCGCACAGGACGGCGTTCTGATCGCAAACGGAGGTAGGTTTCGTTTTCGTATGTTCCCAGTTCGGTTACTTGGCCGCGTAGCGACTGATCCAACGCCAAGGCCTGGAGTGCGTCGATACTTTTTTGGAACTCGGAACGACTGGCCTCATAGGCAGCAAACAGCTCGGCATCAGACAACACCAGATATTGACGAACATTGCGCTCCATCGCCGTCACTTGTTCTGCCAACAAGCGGCTGTTCTGGCTGGCCTGCATGGACTGATAAACGGCAAATCGGCTTTGGTCGGATAAGGTACCGACATAACTCACCGCATAACCGACCGCCACGATCAAAGGCAGGAAGACGAACGCGAATCCGTACAAAATGAGTCGGACAATTGACCCTGTGCGGATAGTCATCGGTAATCGCCCCTAGCCGAGGTTCGACACCCAACGCACCGGGGCACGTGAGCAGCCGGTCGCCAAGATCGGCTGATGGCCATGCGGGTCAATCGGCATCGAATAGCGGCCCCGGTGAGTCATCACGACCAGGCGGCCCGTTTCGCTTTATCCCGAAGTGCACATAAGCGCTCGAGGTGGCAATGCGGCCTCGGGGCGTTCGCTGCATAAAGCCTTGTTGGATCAAATAGGGTTCGATCACGTCTTCAAGCGTTCCGCGTTCCTCGCTGATGGCGGTCGCCAGACTATCGATACCGACGGGCCCACCATCAAAACGCTCAAGCAGACACAGCAACAGTTTGCGATCCATCATATCCAAGCCGTGAGTGTCCACATCCAGAAGATTCATGGCCCGATCTGCTGTATCACGGTCGACATATCCACTGCCCTTGACCTGGGCGAAGTCCCGCACCCGGCGCAGAAGACGGTTGGCTACCCGCGGGGTTCCCCGAGATCGACGCGCGATCTCCACCGCACCACCTTCGTCCATTTCCACGCCGAGTATGGACGCGGAGCGCCGGACAATGTGTGTTAACTCACTGACGGTATAGTATTCGAGACGCTGAACGATACCGAATCGGTCGCGCAGCGGCGAAGTCAACAATCCGGCCCGAGTGGTCGCACCGACCAGGGTAAACGGCGGTAATTCCAGCTTGATCGAACGCGCCGCCGGACCTTCGCCGATGACGATGTCCAGCTGATAGTCTTCCATCGCGGGATAGAGAATTTCCTCGACCACCGGGCTGAGACGATGAATCTCATCGACGAACAAGACGTTTCCGGGCTCCAGGCTGGTCAAAATCGCCGCCAAGTCACCCGCGCGTTCCAAAACCGGACCGGATGTCTGCCGCAGGTCCGCCCCCAACTCATGGGCGATGATATGGGCCAAGGTGGTCTTGCCTAGACCGGGCGGGCCGAACAACAACACATGATCCAGCGCCTCATGACGTTGCCGAGCCGCGGTAATAAAGATTTCCATCTGCTCACGAACCGGAGCCTGACCGACATAATCGGCAAGCCGGCGGGGGCGAATCGCCCGATCCACCGCATCGTCGCCCTGCTGGGCGGCGGAGGCGACGATACGATCTTTTTCAATACTCATGAGCAGATTTCAAATCCGGAAAGATCACTGAAAGGTGGACTTCAACGCCAGTCGGATAATTTCCTCGCTACCCAATCCCGCCGTTTCCAGGCTATGTAACAGTCGGGTGGCTTCGTTCGGCTTGTATCCCAGCGCGATCAGCGCTCCGTGGGCCTCGGCTATTGGATCCATGGCCGGCGCGTGTGATTCTGGCATGGTAGGAGACTTAACATCGGTCCACTCACCGAGCTCCAATCGGTCCTGCATTTCCACCAGGAGACGTTCGGCGGTTTTCTTTCCCACCCCCGGCAGTTTAACCAATGCCGCCGTGTCACCCCGCCGAATACAATCCACGAAGACATCAACACTCATACCGGAAAGCAGATTCAGGGCCAGTTTGGCCCCTACGCCGGACACACGAACCAGCTCCCGGAACAGGGTTCTTTCGGCACGGCTGTGAAATCCATAGAGGGTCATGGCATCTTCGCGAACTGCCAAGTGGGTGAACAACAGCACTTCCTCGCCCGCGACGGGCAGTCGCTCAAGCGTGGAGGAAGGGACTTCGACCTCATACCCCACACCAGCCACGTCGAGCAGTACGATGGGTGTTGCAATCTCGAGCACTTGGCCACGCAATAAACCGATCATCCCGACAAACGCTCCGCAAGCCGCTGAGTATTGGCATGACAAACCGCGACGGCCAGAGCATCCGCAGCGTCGGCTTGTGGCGTTCCCGAAAGCCCCAGCAACGTTGTGACCATGTGTTGAACCTGAGTCTTAGTGGCCGCCCCGGTTCCAACCACCGTCTGCTTAACAAAGCGGGGCGCGTACTCGGCCACCCGTAGTTGCCGTAAACCCGCCACACACAGGACCACGCCCCTGGCCTGTCCCAGTTTAAGCGCGCTGTCTACGTTGCGATTGACGAACACTTTTTCGATACCGACTTCGTCCGGCCGATATTCGTCCATGACTTCCGTCATGCGCCGAAACAGCAAGGACAGCCGGTCGACCACATCACTGCCGTCCAATCGAATGCAACCACTGGCGAGGTACCGATGTCGACCCGCCGACCCGCGTTCTATGACGCCAAAGCCGGTGATACGGGAACCCGGATCGATTCCCAGTATGCGCGACATAACTTAGCATCGCCCCCGATTATTGAAGGCTTTCAAGGACGTCTTCCGGTATATCCCCATTGGAATAGACGTTTTGCACGTCATCCAAATCCTCAAGCTTGTCCAAAAGCTTCAGCATGGTCGTGGCATCATCGGCGGACAAGGTCACCGAGGTCGACGGCCGCTCCGTCACCTCCGCCAATTCAGGCGCCCAGCCCGCGTCCACCATAGCCTGCTTGGCGACCTCGTACTCCTCCGGGGCCACCAACACGTCAACCGAGCCGTCTTCGTTACGCACTACATCGTCGGCGCCGGCTTCCAGTGCGGCTTCCAGGACCGCATCGTGATCCGTGCCGGCCGGATAAGACAACACGCCGGTACGGCTGAACAGATAGGCAACCGAACCATCAGCGCCAAGGTTGCCACCCAATTTGGTGAAGGCGTGGCGAACCTCGGCCACGGTTCGATTGCGATTGTCGGTTAAGCAATCGACCATTACGGCCACGCCGTTAGGCCCATAGCCCTCATAACGAACTTCCTCCAAGACCTGGCCATCGAGATCACCACTGCCGCGCTTGATCGCGCGATCGACAGTGTCTTTGCTCATATTGGCCCCGAAAGCCTTGTCGACGGCCAATCTCAGCCGGGGATTACTGCCGGGATCACCGCCCCCATGTCTCGCCGCGACCGTGATCTCACGTATCAACTTGGTAAATAACTTGCCACGCTTGGCATCCTGGGCATTCTTTCTATGCTGAATATTCGCCCATTTGCTATGTCCCGCCATGACCCTTGCCTAACCCGTGTATGTGAGAAAACTTAAACCAGATATCCCAGCCTTTTGCGACCAATTCAGCCAAACCCGGCTTAGAACGAAATGTTCAAGCCGATATGAAACCCATCGTCCAAATCGACGGAACCGGCATCGTCGAATTCCATTCGGGCCACACGATAACCGCCGTAAACGCGCGCCTGCTGTAAGACCTCATACTCAACACGGGCGCCAACCTCGTAAAACTCGTCAGCACCATTGAATGACAACACACTGGGCGCGTAATGAAGTTCGCCAACGATTCTAAGCCGCGTGGCCTGCGGGGGAACGATATAAACTTCGCCGGTCAGAGCCAAAGCACCGCCGTCTTCGTCCACCTCGTCAGGTTGGGCCCAGAACAAGGTGCCACCCAACGCAGCTTCGACTTGAAGGTACTGGGCACCCACGTCCCCCTTTACCTTAAGACCGACGTGCCCTAGGTCACCGGTTTCATCCCCAAACAAGTAACCCACGTCCACCAGCACCGGACCCGTGGTGGTGTGGGACAGCTGCCCCTCATAGACAAATCGGGCAGAATCGTCACCGAAACTAAGATCCAGCGTGTGTCTCACATTCGGTTCGGCGACCGCAGTAGTGGCCCAAATCATCAAAGTAGCAACAATCCAAGCCCTGATGCGCATTAACAATCCTCCGAAGTTTCAATGCAAGATTTTAGGTCTCATCGTTGGGCGAGTATCATAACGGGATTTGGGACTCTCAGCACCCCAATTTCCGAGCCAAGATAGTGACACGAAACCCCACACATCCTGCATCGACGGGCACACACCCCAGCGCGGTCGACGAACTCAACCGAATTTTGGAAACCACTGAGGTGGATCCGGAGCGGCTCGCAATGGGCCAAAGTGCCGCCGTACGGATCGCCGAGCTCGGCTTGGGCGAAGACGCAATCCTAGCGGCTGGTCTGTATCCCTTGTGGCAAAACAACGAACTACCGGAAGCGTTGGAAACCGAGTATCGGGCACTGCTGCCGTGGAGCCTGATGGAGGGGATTTCTCGTCTGCGGGTGATGGACGAACTCAATTTGGGGCGTGACTCCGAACGACCCGATGAACAAATTGAACGCGTTCGCATGATGCTGCTGGCGATGGTGGAAGACGCCCGTGTCGTCGTGATCAAACTCTGCTACCAACTCCATGAGCTGGAGACGGCTAAGCGTGCCCCGGAGGCGGTAAAACACGACCTCGCACAACAAACGCTGGACATATACGCCCCATTAGCAAGTCGTCTCGGTATTTGGCAACTCAAGTGGCAACTGGAAGATCTTTCGCTACGTTATCTCCAGCCGGAGACTTACCACAAGGTCGCGAAGTGGCTGGATGAACGGCGGCAAGACCGGGAACAATACATTCAACGCACGATCCAGATCGTGCAAAACCTGCTCGATGAGCATCACATCAAAGCGACCGTGACCGGCCGCCCCAAACACATCTACAGCATTTGGCGGAAACTGGAAACCAAGGGGATGAGTTTCAACGCCCTGTTCGATGTCCGGGCGGTGCGCGTTTTGGTGGACGATGTGGCGTCCTGTTATGCCGCACTCGGGGTGATCCACGGGCGTTGGCAACCGATTCCGGGACAATTCGACGACTACATCGCCTCACCCAAGGAAAACTATTACCAATCTCTGCACACGGCCGTCATCGGCCCCGGCGGTCGGACTCTGGAGGTCCAGATTCGTACCCATGAAATGCATGAACAAGCGGAGTTCGGTGTCGCGGCACACTGGCGTTATAAAGAAGGCGCGGCCGGAAGCCATGCCATCGACGACAAAATAAAATGGTTGCGACATTTGTTGGAAACGAGTCGGGAAAATTCCGACGCCGGTGAGTTCCTGGAACAATTCCAATCGGAAATTCTCTACGAACGGGTCTATGTCATCACACCCCACGGTGATGTGGTCGATTTACCCAATGGCGCAACAGCGCTGGATTTCGCGTATGCGATCCACACCGACGTGGGTCACCGCTGCCGCGGCGCGCGAGTGAACGGCGCAATCGCCCCGCTGACCCGGAAACTGAACAATGGTGACCGGGTCGAAATCATTACCGCAAAAGAACCCGGCCCGAGCCGAAACTGGCTGGTGCCTCAGTTGGGTTATCTCACCAGCAGTCGTGCGCGTTCCAAAGTCCGCCAGTGGTTCAAACACGAAGACTTCCAGCAAAACCTCACTCAAGGGCGAGCCTTACTTGACCGGGAGTTGGAACGCCTGGGTATCCGGGACATTCCCTATCAAGACTTGGCCGAACGCTTCGGCTACAGCAAGTTACCCGCGTTTTTGGCGGCAATTGGCAGTGGCGACATCACGACCAACCAAATCGCCGGACGCCTTCAGCAACCCGCCCAGGAACCACATCCCAGTACCACACCGACGCCATATCGCGCCGTTACAGAGGCCAGCGGCATCCATGTCCAAGGCGTCGGCCGCCTGCTCACCACCATGGCGCGCTGCTGCCGACCGGTTCCGCCCGAGCCTATTGTCGGGTACATCACTCAGGGCCGGGGGATCACCGTTCACCGCAGCGATTGCCGCAACTTGCTCCGTCTCACCGACACCCATCCCGGACGGATCGTAGAGGTCAGTTGGGGCGATGCTTCTCGCACGCACACCTACCCGGTCACGATTCGAATCGAAGCCTACGACCGATCAGGCCTGCTGAGGGATATCACCGTACTACTAGCGAATGAGAAGGTGAACGTCCTCGGGGCCAATACGCTCACTGACAAAGATTCTGGTATCGCGTTGATGGATTTGACGCTGGAGATTCAGGATATCCCTGAGTTGAGCGGCATTTTGAATCGAATCTCGCGCTTTCCGAACGTGATGCGCGCACAGCGCAAGATCCCCTGATGGATCTCGAAATCATAGCCAGCACCGGCGCGCCCTAGAACGGAATCAAACCGTCATCCCCAAGGCGCGCCTGGACGCGATCTATCGATTTCGGATATGCAGCGCCCGACCGTCCACCGCCAGCGCGGCCTCATGCAATGCTTCGGATAACGTGGGATGAGCGTGGATGGTACGCGCAAGATCCTCGCTGCTGGCATGGAACTCCATGGCAACGACGGCTTCGGCAATCAGTTCGGAGGCCGTATGCCCGAGGATGTGGACCCCCAAAATCTCGTCAGTTTCTTCGTGAGCGAGGATTTTGACCAGCCCTTCCGATTCTCCCATAGCCTGCGCCCGACCGCTGGCGGCATAGGGAAAACTGCCCGTGCGGTAGGGAACACCCGCAGCTTTCAAGCTCGCCTCGGTCTTACCCACCCACGCCACCTCTGGGTGCGTGTAAAAGACCGATGGAATCACATCGTAATTGACGTGACCGGGCAGACCGGCAATCCGCTCAGCCACGGCCAGACCTTCTTCCGAACCCTTATGCGCCAACATCGGCCCGCGCACCACATCACCGACGGCAAAGACGTTGGGTAAATTAGTCCGGCATTCGTCGTCGATATCCACGTAACCCTTGTCATCCAACGCTAAATTGGCCTCAGGCGCCGCCAAACCGTCGGTGTTGGGTCGTCGGCCGACGGCGACGATCAACTTGTCGACCTTCAACTCCTGCGCCTTACCTCGCCCGTCTTGGTATGCGACGGTCACACCGCGTTTACTGGTTTTAACCCCGGTGACCCGACATCCCAGCCGGACGTCCAAGCCTTGTTTGGTAAACGACTTCATCGCAAGTTTCGCGATATCGTCGTCGGCCATGGATAAGAATGATTTTTGCGCTTCCAATAGCACAACTTCCGCACCGAGCCGTCGCCAAACGCTGCCGAGCTCCAACCCAATCACGCCGGCTCCGATCACAGCCAATCGTTTCGGTACCTCGGTAAACTCCAATGCACCCGAAGAGTCGACGACCTGCTCTCCGTCCAGGGGCGCGGAAGCCAACTCGGTGGGCTTGGAACCGCTGGCAATAATCACAAACTCCGCCTCGATTTCTTCAGCCTGGTCGGAACCCAAGGGTGTGAAGGCAATGCGGGTATTGGAAACCAGTTGGCCGCGCCCAGCCAAGTGATTGATTTTGTTCGTTTTGATTAAGCCCTCGATCCCTTGGGTTAAGGTTTTTACGATACCCGCCTTTCGGGCCTGCATCCGGGCGAGATCCAACGTTACCTCGGGCACGACGACGCCATGCTCGGCGAAGCCCGATCGCGCCTCCTGATACATTTCCGAAGATTCCAGCAACGCTTTTGAAGGAATACAACCGGCATTCAAACAGGTGCCGCCTAGCGCATGCTCCCCGTCGGGATTCACCCACTCATCAATGCAAGCCGTTTTCAGCCCCAACTGGGCGCAACGCAACGCCGCCACGTAACCGGCAGGTCCGCCGCCTATCACCACTACGCCGAAGGATTTCGCCATGATTCGAACACCCATTTCTTTATTAAAGAATAATTTGACACCGCATCAGCGTCCCATCCAAATACCGACGCGATACAAGGGCTCTTTAAAGCCGTCAGATCTGAAGCAGCAGCCGGGCTGGATCCTCAAGCAACGACTTCATGGCGACCAGGAAACTAACCGCCTCACGCCCATCGACCAAACGGTGATCATAAGACAAGGCCAGATACATCATCGGCCGAATTACGATCTCCCCATCCACAACGACCGGCCGCTCCTGAATTTTGTGCATTCCGAGAATCGCACTCTGGGGCGGGTTGAGGATCGGTGTTGACATCAATGAGCCGAACACACCCCCGTTGGTGATGCTGAAAGTACCGCCGGTCAGGTCGTCCATCGAGAGTCCGCCTTCCCGGGCTTTCTCGGCATAATCCCTGATCTTTTTCTCGATCTCCGAGAAACTCAATCGGTCGGCATCGCGCAGGATGGGAACCACCAATCCCCGCGGCGAAGACACGGCAATCCCGATATCGAAATAGCCGTGATACACAACATCGTCCCCATCGACCGACGCGTTCACGACCGGAAAGCGTTTCAGCGCCTCAACCGCCGCTTTGACAAAAAAGGACATAAAGCCCAAACGAACGCCGTACTCCTTTTCAAAGCTGTCACGGTATTGCCGGCGCAGCTTGTTGACGGCATCCAGATCGACTTCGTTAAACGTGGTCAGAATAGCGGCCGTCTGTTGCGCCTGAACCAAACGCTCGGCAATCCGCGCCCGGAGCCGGGTCATGGGCACCCGTTGATCTAACCGCTCCCGCTCGATCAGCGCTTCATCGGCTGACGGCGCGGCCGCGACGGTTTCGGGTGCCGATGGCTCAGGGGCCACGGCTGGCGCCTTAGGAGCCGGTTCGGCGGGCGGCGCGGCCTTTTTCTCCTCACCTTTACTCTGAAGATAGGCCATCACATCGGCCTTGGTCAGACGGCCACCGCGTCCCGAGCCGGTGATCTTACTGGCATCCAATGCGTGTTCTTCGAGCAAGCGACGAACAGCCGGACTGGGGGGCACCGCGGCCGCAGTCTGCTCCGGGGCTTGAGGGGGCGCACTTTCTTCTTTCGCTTCTACCGCGGACTCCGCAGTTTCGCCGGCGGTAGCAGACGCGCCTTTCGCCCCTGATTCCGACATGATGGCCACCAGATCGCCGGCCTTGACCACATCGCCGACCTGGACACGGATATCGGTTAATACGCCAGAGGCGGGCGCTGGAACCTCCAAGACCACTTTATCCGTCTCAAGATCCACCAGATTCTCTTCACGCTCAACAGCGTCCCCGACTTGCTTATGCCAGGTCACAACCGTGGCGTCTTCTACAGACTCTGGAAGGTTGGGAACTTTGACCTCAATACTCATCTTGGCTCCAGCGTGTTTCTTCAGGCGGACGCATCCGGCGTGTCGTTCTCAGTGAGACCCAAGGCCTCGGCCAGCAACAGCTTCTGTTGCTGAACATGCATGTCGTAATAACCCACTGCCGTCGAGGCCGACGCCAAACGGCCGACGTAATGCAAAGTTTGGGCAGCTTTCATAACCTTTCGAATACGGTGTTCAATGTAATACCAGGCGCCTTGATTCTTGGGTTCTTCCTGGCACCACACGATCTCTTTCGCGCGATTGTAGGTCTCGAAGGCCTGCTCGAATTCCGCATGGGGAAACGGATACAGCTGTTCGATTCGAACCAGTGCGACGTCCTCCAGACCGCGCTCCCGCCGGAACTCCAGCAGATCGAAATAGACCTTTCCACTGCAAAATATCAAACGCCGGACCTTGCTCCGCGTCGGCTCGTCTTCGTCAAGAATCACATTTTGAAAATGGCCTTCTGAAAGCGCATCCAACGTAGACATTGCCAAACGCTTGCGCAAGAGGCTTTTCGGGGTCATGACGATCAACGGCTTTCGCAGAGGCCGGATCATCTGCCGGCGCAACATGTGGAACATTTGAGCCGGCGTACTCGGGACACACACCTGCATGTTGTGCTCAGCACACAATTGCAAATAGCGCTCCAGCCGAGCGGAGGAATGCTCTGGACCTTGCCCTTCATAACCATGGGGCAAGAACATTACCAATCCGCACAGCCGCTGCCATTTGGCTTCCCCGGAGCTGATGAATTGATCGATCAGCACCTGAGCACCATTGGCAAAGTCGCCAAACTGCGCTTCCCAAATGACCAAAGTATTGGGGTCTGCGGTGGCGTAACCGTACTCGAAACCCAACACGCCCTCTTCGGACAGAAGCGAGTCGATAACGACGAAACCGCCTTGTTTGTCGCTGATGTGCTGCAGCGGCGCGTACGCCGCTCCATCATGCTGGTTGTAAAAAATAGCGTGCCGGTGAAAAAACGTACCCCGACCGCTATCCTGACCGCTGAGTCGAACCGAATACCCCTCGGTCAACAGCGACGCATACGCTAATGTCTCAGCGAAACCCCAGTCGATCGCACCGGCTCCGGCCGCCATTTTTCGGCGATCGTCAACAATCCGTTCGACGCGCGGGTGCAACTCGAATCCCTCAGGAATCTCGACCATTTTCTTGGCCAAGCGACGAATTCGTTCCAAGGATAGATGGGTCTTCACCGGATGGTCCCAATCCACGTCCTGATAAACGGACCAATCTACAGTGTATTCATTGCCGACCATCTGCACACTGTCGCGCACAACGTTTCGACCTTGATCCAAACCATCCCGATACGCCGACCACATTTCGTCGACCTGCTCCGGTGCCAACTCACCCGCTTCCACCAAACGCTCGCCATAGAGCACGCGAGCGGTGGGCAAAGCCTTGATCGCTTGATACATCAGGGGCTGCGTCACAGCCGGCTCGTCCGCTTCGTTATGACCCTGGCGGCGATAGCAAACCAGGTCGATCACCACGTCCTGATGGAACTGCATCCGAAAATCCAGGGCCAACCGAGTGACGAAAACCACCGCTTCGGGGTCATCCGCGTTGACATGAAAAATCGGCGCTTGAACCATCTTGGCGACGTCGGTGCAATACATCGTGGACCGCGCGTCTTGCGGGTTACTGGTTGTAAAACCAATTTGATTGTTCACCACGATGTGGACCGTGCCGCCAATCCCGTAACCACGGGATTGGGACATATTCAGCACTTCCATCACCACGCCTTGGCCGGAAAACGCGGCATCACCGTGGATCAAAATCGGCAACACCCGGTCCCCGAAATGATCTCCTCGGCGATGCTGGCGGGCGCGAACCGATCCCAGAACCACCGGATTGACAATTTCCAGGTGCGAAGGATTAAAGGCTAAAACCAAGTGAACTCGGCGATCACCCACATCCAAATCGGATGAAAAACCCATGTGGTATTTCACATCGCCGGAGAACCGGCTTTCTTTGCGTCTGCCTTCAAACTCTTCGAAGAGTTCCTTGGGCGATTTGCCCAAAATGTTGACGAGCACGTTCAGCCGACCGCGATGGGCCATACCGATCAAGACCTCGTCGACCCCCAGCTTGCCGGCCTGTGAAACCAAATCGTCCAACTGCGGAATCAGCGAATCCCCACCTTCCAACGAAAACCGTTTTTGCCCCACATAGCGGGTGTGAAGATACTTTTCGATCCCTTCTGCCGCCGTCAGCTGCATCATGATCTGGCGCCGCTCCTCGGCATTGAGGGTCGACTGCTGATAACCACCTTCCAATCGCTTTTGAATCCATCGCTTTTGGTTGGTATCGGTGATGTGCATGTACTCCGAACCGATAGTTCCGGTGTAAACGGTCCGAACAATATCCAAGATTTCCCTGAGCGGGAGCCGGTCGGCGGCGAACAACGAACCGGTATTGAATACCGAGTCCATATCGCCAGCACCCAATCCATGGAAATTGGGATCGAGGTCGGGGATCTCGGGCCCGTGGGCCAAACCCAGCGGATCGAGCTTGGCCGCTTGATGGCCACGCACGCGGTAGGCATTGATCAATCTCAATACCGCGGCCTGTCGTTCAGCCGCCTTGGGCGCCAACAATTGCGTAACCGTCTCACCATTGGTTTTACGCCGAGCGTATTGAGCGAAAGACTCCTGTATAGGGGTATGTGGAACGTCTCTTGGCGCCTGGCCACTTTCAGACAATTCCTGAAAATACGATCGCCAATTCGGATCCGTGATGGAGCCGGGATCTTTCAGGTACTGTTCATAGTACGCTTCAATAAAGGCGGCGTTCGCACCGAAAAGCAGCGAAGTCCGGTACTTATCACGGAGTTCTTGGCTCATAAATGACGGCCTGTCGGGCAAGGTGGGCGAGAAAAAGACGGGAGATGAAAAGCCTGGAAAACGGGTCGGAGCGTGTGGTGGCGAGGCATCCTGCCGCCGCGAAGGAAACGAAATCTGAATGAAGACAATTCGGAGAGTATCGATTGACGACCGGGAGGTTTGGCCTCTCGTCCAGCGCCACGACCGGCCCCGAAACCTTGACCGAAACAGCCACGCTGCGTCGGGTCACCGGCAACGGGATCAGGCGGTTCGGGCGATGGCTCAGCCTCGCGAAGGCTCTGACGCATGTTCTTTTAAGTCAACCTCTCATATCGGGGTATCACATCCATAACCGCTTCAGCGACAGCATTCGTTCGCCGGCCACTTGGACATGCCCCCTTCAGACGTTGAAACGTGCGGGAGTGTAACCCAATTTGGCGGGCGTGCAAACGCCATAATGCCATATCGCCACAACCAATCCGGCGCATCAAAAACACGCGGCGTAAGGAATCACCGAAACCACGTCACCCGAGGTAACCGAACCGCTTTCCGCTGCCAGATGGATAAAACAGTTGCCGCGGGTCAAAGAACCGATCAAACCGGAGCCCTGACTGCCTGTACTGCGAACGCGCAACTGCCCATCCGGATCCTGAAAACAATAACCACGTTGATATTCCTCTCGGCCTGGCCGCTTGCGCAATGGCTCGTCGGCGATCGCCGGCCAGGCCTGAGGATCTTCTATCGGACACCCAGCCAAACGCTGAAGCGCCGGACGAACGAACAATAAGTAGGTCACCACCGCCGAGACCGGATTACCAGGCAAGCCAAAAAACCACGCGCGGTCGAGTCGACCAAAGGTCAGCGGACGTCCGGGTTTGAGCGCAACGCGCCAGATATCTACTTGACCCAGTTCGGCCAAACAATCTTTCACATAATCCGCCTCACCCACCGAAACACCCCCGGTGGTCACCACCACATCCGCGCTCGCCGCTGCTGTTAGCGCCGATCGTGTCGCTTCGCGATCGTCGGGAATCACACCGAGATCCTGCAGTTCGATACCGGAGTCCGCGAACAGTCCGGCCAGCAATGGACGATTGCTGTCGAAAATCTGCCCGGGACCCAGTGTCTTACCGAGCATTTGCAGTTCATCGCCGGTGGAAAAGTACGCCACCGTTATCGGCCGCGTGACCACGAGCTGATCCAGTCCCATTGAGGCGACTAACCCCAAATCAATCGCTCGCAGTCGATGGCCGGATGGGAGCATCTCTTCACTGGCTCGAAAATCTTCTCCGGCCGGTCGGACGTTGTCGCCCGCGGTGACCGCGAAGGAGAGACGAACCGAGCCTTCGCAGATCTCGACGTTTTCTTGGGGAATCACCGCGTCGCAATCAGGTGGGACGGGTGCGCCGGTCATGATGCGCACGCACTGCAACGGATCCACCCGCCCTGTGTAGGGATGGCCGGCCAGGGCGCGCCCCACACTTCGCAACACAACGCCCGGTGCCGATGCGTCGGCGCTGCGCAAAGCATAGCCGTCCATGGCGGAACTCGAAAACGGCGGCAAATCATGGCGCGCGACCAGCGCCTCACCCAGTATACGGCCCAGCGCTTGGTGGGTCGCGACACGCTGCCGCTCGGGCACCGGCTCGATGCGGCTCAAAATGCGCTCTCGCGCCTGCGTGACACTCAAGTCCTGCGGACGATCACAGGAACCATGGGACATGCGATTCGACCTCAGTGGAATCATTATCGAGTGCACCACCAGAACATGACGCCAAGGCAACTAAGTCTTCTGGATAGTTTACGTTGGAGAATTCTCGAGACCGGCCGGCGAAATCTGCAAATGCCGCAGACTGGGCCATCACCCACCGTCCCAAACCGTGCTCGCCGGCTGCAAGCGCGCTTTGCAATCGCAGCAGACACGGCACCCGGCGCAGCAGCAAGAATGTCGGTTGGATGCGCTCACCGTCATGAACGACAGCGACGTCCGCTTGAGCCCCGACCAAAGCCTCCAGCAACCGCTGCCCCAAATCGGCGGGAAAAACCGGCGCATCCACCGGCACGGCCAAGACCAGCTCGGTTTCCAGAGCCGCCAGCCCGGTTGCCAGTCCGGCCAAAGGGCCTTGGTAGCCCGGCAGTGTGTCTTCAACCACTGAAAACCCGAGCGCTTCGTAGCGGGCTCGGTTTTGGTTGGCATTAATCACAAGATCGGCCACTTGGGGCGAGAGGCGATCACACACCCATTGGATCAACGGCCTGTCCTTCAGACTCACCCATCCCTTATCAGTGGACCCCATGCGCCGCCCGCGCCCTCCAGCCAGGATCAAACCCGAGACAGACGACCCGGGACCGCTGCTGGATCCGCCGGACGGAGACCGCGACATCCGTTCACCCACCGGTCATATTCATGAATCGCAATACTTTAGTGTCCTGACCCAGGTCGAAATCATGTCCTTGGGGTTTGATGCTCATGGCACCCTTGAGCGCCGCCTTGACCGGCTCCAGCTCCCCAGGATGGGATCGAACAACACGACGAAGATCAGCCGAGTACTCTTGACCAAGACACAAAAGAAGCCGCCCTTCAGCAGTCAATCGAACCCGATTACATGTGTCGCAAAAATTATGGCTGTGGGGTGAGATGAATCCAACTCGGATCGGGTTGCCGCTCATCCGGTAGTATCGAGAAGGACCGCCTGAGCTTTCGGGGCTGGTGATCAAAGGGTACTTTTTTTCGATCTCAGCGCGAACCTGGTCGCTGGAGAAAAATGCCAGCTGTCGATTATGGCTATTGACCACACCTAACGGCATTTCCTCGATAAAGCTAATATCCAGCGATCGGTCTCGGCAGAAATCCACTAAATCCAGGACTTCATCGTCATTGTAGCCGGCCAATACCACGGAATTGATCTTGATCCGTTCAAAGCCAACGGAAAGTGCCTGGTCGATGCCCTGTAGTACTTTTTCCAGATCACCCACGCGGGTCATGTCCCTGAAGCGCTCGGGTTTCAGGCTATCTAAACTAATATTCAACCGTCGAACGCCGGCCTGTTTTAACGCCGACGCCATACGTGCAAGCTGCGAACCGTTGGTCGTGAGGGCCAATTCGTCCACATCCGGTAACCGCGCAAGCCTCTCCAACAACCAAACAATGTTTTTTCGCACCAGCGGCTCGCCACCGGTTATACGAATCTTGCGCACACCCAACTCAGACGCCGCCTGACCAATCGTGAGCAGCTCTTCAAGTGTCAGGACCTGGGGACGGGGCAAAAACTGCATGTTTTCCGACATGCAATAGAGGCAGCGAAAATCGCAACGGTCGGTCACCGATATGCGAAGGTAGGTGACGGCGCGACCAAACCGATCAATAAGCTGAGGTGTTTTTTCAGGCTTCACTGGCATAGAGGTACCGACGAAATCAGGTGACGAGACAATTCCGAAACGGAATGAAAAACCGCCGCCTCGTATTCATTGCGCAAGAATACCGCCAAGCACCCCGGTGCCGCAAAGATCCCGCAAATTATGATCAAGAATACGCTGGGATAGTCGAGATCGCATGGTGTACGCTGGAAAAAGTCTCAGCTCTCAAGCTACTATCAAAGCATCCCACCGGCGTTGTTCCACTCAGTCCGCCCAGCAGGAGAAATCGCTCGATGAGTGAAACCCGAGACCTCGATCCCCAAGAAACGAAAGAGTGGCTGGATGCCCTGAACGCGGTACTCGAGCGTGAGGGCCCGGAGCGGGCGCATTTCCTCCTGGAAACCTTGGTCGAAAAAGCTCGTCGATCGGGTGCTTTCATACCGTTTAGCGCCAACACCGAATACGTCAATACCATTCCGCCGGCCCTGGAGGAACGCAGCCCGGGCGATGCCGAGTTGGAGTGGCGGATTCGCTCACTTGTTCGCTGGAACGCGCTGGCCATGGTCATCAAGACTAACCGGGAGCACGCTGGTCTGGGCGGCCATATCGCCAGCTTCGCATCGGCCGCCACCCTATACGACGTAGGATTCAACCACTTTTTCCACGCGCAGAACGACGACCACGGCGGGGACTTGGTGTACATCCAGGGACACTCGGCCCCTGGGGTCTATGCACGAGCTTACCTGGAACGACGCCTCCATAAAGAAGATCTTCACCGCTTCCGTCAGGAAGCCAACGGCAAGGGCTTGTCCTCTTACCCGCACCCCTGGCTGATGCCAGAGTTCTGGCAATTTCCAACCGTGTCGATGGGCTTAGGCCCGATCATGGGTATCTATCAGGCGCGGTTCATGAAATACCTGCACAACCGCGGGATATTGGACACCAGCAACCGCAAGGTTTGGGTTTTTCTGGGAGACGGCGAAACCGACGAACCCGAATCGTTGGGCGCCATTGGCATGGCAGCCCGAGAAAATCTGGACAACCTGATCTTCGTCATCAACTGCAACCTGCAACGCCTGGACGGACCGGTACGAGGCAACTCCAAGATCATTCAGGAACTGGAAGGCGACTTCCGCGGTACCGGCTGGAACGTCATCAAACTGATTTGGGGCTCTTACTGGGATCCGTTGCTGGCCGCCGATACCAAAAGCTTGTTACGGAAACGAATGGCCGAGGCCGTCGATGGCGAATACCAAAACTACAAAGCGAAAGGCGGTGCCTACACCCGGGAACATTTCTTCGGAAAATACCCCGAACTCAAGGAAATGGTCGCGCGGATGACCGACGAGGATATCTGGCGACTCAACCGGGGCGGGCATGATCCTCACAAGGTTTATGCTGCCTACGCCGCCGCCACGAAGCATACCGGGCAACCCACCGTCATCCTGGCCAAAACGGTAAAAGGCTACGGCATGGGGGAAGCGGGTGAAGGACAAAACATCACCCACCAGCAAAAGAAAGTCAGTGTCGATGCACTGAAAGCCTTCAGAGACCGCTTTCACATACCCATCTCGGATGAGGAAATTGACGACGCACCCTTTTACCGCCCCCCCGAAGACAGCGCAGAAATCAAATACATGCGCGAACGCCGGGATACGCTGGGCGGTTTCCTGCCGACCCGTCGGCGCGAAGGCGATCAGCTCGAAGTACCTCCCCTGTCTGTATTCGACGCAATCATCAAAGGGACCGGTGACCGGGAAATCTCCACCACCATGGCATTTGTGCGGCTTCTGACCGCCTTGGTTCGTGACAAAAAACTCGGTGAGCGCGTCGTTCCCATTGTGCCCGACGAGGCACGCACATTCGGCATGGAAGGCCTTTTCCGGCAAATCGGTATCTATTCTTCCGCCGGGCAACTGTATGAACCCCAGGACGCAGACCAACTCGCGTATTATCGGGAGGATAAAAAGGGACAGATCCTGGAAGAGGGCATCACGGAAGCAGGCGCGTTTTGCTCCTGGTTGGCCGCCGCGACCGCTTACAGCAACCACGGCGTGACGATGGTCCCGTTTTTCATTTTCTACTCGATGTTCGGCTTTCAGCGCGTGGGCGATCTCACCTGGGCGGCTGCCGACAGCCGGGCCCGCGGCTTCCTGCTGGGCGGCACGGCCGGGCGGACAACCCTCGCGGGTGAGGGATTACAGCACCAGGACGGCCACAGCACCATACTGGCCAACACCAACCCCAACTGCCGCATCTACGATCCCTGCTACGGCTACGAGTTGGCGGTGATCATCCATAACGGCATGAAACGGATGTACGAAGACGGCGAAAACGCCTTCTATTACATCACCGTGATGAACGAGAACTACGCCCACCCGCCACTGCCGGAAGGCGTCAGCGAGGGCATCATCAAGGGGATGTACCCCTTACGACGCAGCGAACGGGACGGACCGAGAGTTCAGCTGCTCGGATCGGGCACGATTTTGAGGGAGGTCGAATCCGCAGCCCGGATACTGGAAGATGATTATCAGGTAGCGGCAGATGTCTGGAGCGTGACCAGTTTTCCTGAACTGCGGCGCGAAGGCATGATGATCGACCGCTGGAACCTTTTGCACCCCACCGAGGCCCCACGCCAAAGTTATGTCGAACACTGCCTGGCAGCGGCGGAGGGCCCGGTGGTCGCTGCCACCGACTATATGCGCAGTTTCGCCGAACAGATTCGCCCCCATGTCCATCACCGATACACCGTGCTCGGAACCGACGGTTTCGGGCGCTCGGACACACGGGCGGAACTGCGTCACTTCTTTGAAGTAAACGCCGCGTATATCACGATTGCAGCACTGTATTCGTTGACGGCCGAGGGGCAGCTCGAGTCCTCAGTGCTAACCGAGGCCATTCAACGATTCAATATCGATCCGGAAAAACCCGCCCCCTGGACCGTTTAGCAATCGGGAGGATCCGATTTGGCGCGCTCGATGGAAATCAACGTACCGGACATTGGTGATTTCGAAAACGTGGACGTCGTGGAGGTCCTGGTCAAACCGGGAGACACGGTGGCCGCGGAACAACCCATCATCACCCTGGAAAGCGATAAGGCGGCGCTGGATGTTCCCTCGCCGGTCGCAGGGGAGGTGGAAGCGATGCACGTCAATGTCGGCGACAAGGTCAGCGAAGGCACGCTGATCGCGACGGTTCGTGCGCAAGAAGGCGTATCGGAAGAAACAGAGCAGGAAACGGCACAGCCACCGCCAGAATCCGCACCTTCCGGGAAAGCTGCGGACAACAAGCCAGAATCGCCGAAGGCTTCCGCGAACGAGCAAAAACCCAAGCCTGTGGAAAAACCCGAAGCCCCGCCGGCAGGCGGTTCACCCCGCTCGGCACCGGCGACCGGACAGCCGGAAGTGGACCTCTCACAAGCCTTTACGCCCCATGCCAGCCCTGGTGTTCGGCGATTCGCACGGGAGCTTGGCGTCGACCTGACCAAGGTCTCGGGCACTGGCGCCAAACAGCGCATCCTGAAAGAGGACGTTCAACGATTCGTCAAACAACAATTACAGGCGGTGGAAAAAACCGGTGGTATTCCGGTCATACCGGAAGTGGATTTCGCCAAATTCGGCGAGATCGAGGTAAAACCACTTTCCAGAATCAAACGCCTTTCGGGCCCTAATCTTCACCGCAGTTGGTTGAATATTCCCCACGTCACGCAGTTCGACGAGGCGGATATCACCGAGCTGGAGGATTTTCGTAAGGAAAACCTGGAGCGAGCACAAAAACGTGATGTCAAATTGACACTGCTGGCCTTTCTGCTGGATGCCTGCGCAAGCACCTTGAAGGAGTTCCCACACGTCAACGCCTCGTTAGACCCCAGCGGCGAGAATCTGATTTACAAGCGCTACATCCATATCGGCGTGGCGGTGGACACGGGAGACGGCTTAGTGGTCCCGGTAGTCAAAGACGCCGATAAGAAAGGTATCTTCGAGCTGGCCAAGGAAGTGTCGGAACTGGCGGAATTGGCGCGCAACCGACGATTGAAGCCCGAACATTTGCAGGGTGCGACGTTTTCCATCTCCAGCTTGGGCGGCATCGGCGGAACGGCGTTCACTCCCATCATCAATGCGCCCGAGGTCGCCATTTTGGGCGTTTCCCGGGCACGCATGCAGCCGGTCTTTCAAAGCGATGGCAGCTTCGCGCCCCGTTTGATCCTTCCCCTGTCGTTTTCTTACGACCACCGGGTGATCGACGGTGCGGACGCTGCACGTTTTACCCGCTACTTGAGCGACATGCTGTCGGATATCCGACGATTGTTATTGTAGAAGCCGAACACAGTGGAGGCGCGCATCACATGCCTCCCGCAAAAACCGGACGAGCGTCGCAACTACGCGGCGACGAACAGGAGCCATCATGAGCGACATACGCCAAGTGATCGTGCCCGATATTGGCGATTTCGAGAACGTGGATGTGGTTGAAGTCCTGGTTAAACCGGGCGATGAGGTCACGGCAGAACAACCCATCATCACCCTGGAAAGCGACAAAGCGGCTCTCGATGTCCCGACGCCATTCGCCGGCACCATCAAGACATTGCATGTCAAAGCCGGGGATAAAGTCTCCCAAGGTTCAAAGATTGCCGATATCGAGATCGCGTCGGAACAGACCACCGCCCCCAAGCGGGAGATACCCAAACCCCGACCTTCTCCCAGCGCCCAGGTGGGCCGAGTTGATGTCAAAACCCAACTGGTCGTTATCGGCGGGGGACCGGGCGGCTACACCGCCGCGTTTCGGGCGGCTGACTTGGGACTTGACGTGACCCTGGTCGAACAGGCACCGACACTCGGTGGCGTGTGCTTGAACGTCGGCTGTATCCCATCCAAAGCCCTCCTACATGCCGCCAAAGTCATCGACGACGCCAAGGCCATGTCAGAGCATGGCATCAACTTCAGCCAACCGGAGATTAATCTCGATCAACTGCGCAACTGGAAAAGCAGTGTCGTGGGTCAGTTGACGGGCGGGCTGACGCAGCTGGCAAAGCAACGGAATGTCCGTATCGTCCGCGGCACAGCCCGGTTCGCCACCCCACATCAATTGGATATTGAGCACGATTCCGAACAATCCATCCTGGAGTTCGAGCAAGCTGTCATCGCCGTCGGATCCCGGGTCGTAAAACTTCCCTTTCTACCCGACGATCCCCGCGTCATGTTCTCGACCGAAGCGCTGGAGTTGCCTGAGATACCCCCCAGATTGCTCATTCTCGGCGGCGGAATTATCGGTATGGAAATGGGCAGCTTCTACAGCGCGCTGGGTAGCCAAGTGACCATTGTGGAAATGCTGCCGCAATTGGTGAACGGCGCCGACCCCGACTTGGTGCGGCCACTGCAAAAACACGTCGCCAAACGATTTGAGAATATTTTCCTCAACACCAAAGTCACCGCCATGGAGGCAACGGATAAGGGACTGAAAGTCAGCTTTGAGGGGAACGACGCGCCTGCCTCAGATATCTTCGATCGAGTTCTGGTTGCAGTGGGACGACGCCCCAACGGCGACCAAATCGACCTTGAAAAAGCCGAACTCACCTCCAATGAGCAGGGTTTGATCGAAGTCGACCAACAGATGCGCACCGCGCAGCCCCATATCTTCGCCATCGGCGATTGTGTACCTGGCCCCATGCTCGCGCACAAAGCCACCCACCAAGGCAAAGTGGCGGCCGAGGTCGCCGCCGGAGAGAAATCCTTTTTCGTCGCCCGCGTGATTCCCGCAGTCGCCTACTGCGACCCTGAAATCGCTTGGTGCGGCTTGACCGAATCCGAGGCAAAGCAGCAAAAAATCAAGTACGGCAAAGGGCTGTTCCCCTGGGCGGCCAGCGGTCGCGCGCTGGGAATGGGGCGCGACGAGGGCATGACCAAGCTGATCTTTGATGAAGCCACCAACCGAATCATCGGCGGTGGCATCGTGGGCCCACACGCCGGCGATTTGATTGCAGAGATCGCCCATGCCATCGAAATGGGCTCGGATGCGGAAGATATTGGCCTAACGATTCACCCGCACCCGACACTGTCGGAAACCATCGCTTTTGCGGCTGAATCCTACGCCGGAACCATCACGGACTTAATGCCACCCAGGCGGCGCTCCAGATAACTCAACACGATCTTTGCGCCCGGAACGACCTTCCTAGTCGGGACGGGCGCAAACGACTCACCGCTCCCCCCTCAAGTGCCTCTGCTCCAAGGCCACTATTTGAATAGATCAGTATCGACGAATTCGGCCTGCAGCAGAGACCAAAAATCTACGGCCAAGCCTTTTTCGACATACTTATACGGTAGCCAACCATAGCCCTCCTCTCCCCAGGCAGTGCCCCAGGAATTGCGGATCAGCAACGCACCCTTGTCGCCGGAGATACGACGCGCGTCATCATAGCCGACAGCCACGACCGCATGACCGCCTTCCAGGCGCTCGCCCGGTGTTGGATAGGGGATTTCACCTGACCCCTCGCCGATACCCGGCATCGAACTATAGACAGAGAAACCGAACATGGCGGGAAGCCCCGCTGCCAAATAGCTCTTCACGTTGGTGAGGACCGTTTTAGGCGGCGTGCCCACCGGGTCGTGCCGATAGTACTGCAAGGTCTGGTAAGACTGCCCAAAGGCGTAGCAAAAAGCGGTCGGTTCATCATCAAAGCGATCAAGTTCGTAGGGCCAATAGGTCTCCGGCGGCACACCGAATAACGCCATAGCTTTTATGGTGTCCCGCAGATAGGCCCCGGTATCGCCGGTCCAGCCCAGAAGGTTCCGAGTCACTTTGTACAGAAAAAGCCGCGATCCATTTAAATGCTTACCGAAAGCACGACGTTGATAGTATTCCAACAAGCCGATGCCGGCATTGGCTGTGCACGAACCCACGCTGCCTTGATCTTCGATCGGCGAACACCACGCCCGCAAGTCAACGTGATCCGGCTGAGACTGTGCGGCTGACTTGAGCGGTTTTGACTTGCGTAGAATTTTGTCTACTTCTCGGGATTCAGCTGAGTAATCCCTAAAATCCGGTAAATCTCGTTGCCAACCCAAAGCACCTAATGCACGCGTATTCATGATCCTTAAAGCCTCCTATTAGGCCCCCGTCCTTTGATCGGTTCGTATCCTTGTTTTGGATTCGTTCAAAACAACGGAAATGCCGTGTTAGATCAACTCACATATCGCCTGCCTCCAGACGTCCCGTCCTCCGCTGCCCAGGGCTTCGCGTAACGCCGCCCCACGGTGATAGACCATACTCGCGAACTGTCAATCCCGCAGAAAACGGCTTATGATTTCGTTCAACCTCGCCCCGCCGTAAGAAAGGCATTAGCTTATGAGACTGCCTATCCGCCTCGCTGCGGCAGCCTTTTGCATGGCCACCCCGTTTCTGTCTCACGCCGAGACAATCAATGTCCAGTTGCGATGGCACCACCAGTTTCAGTTTGCGGGTTTTTACGCCGCGGTTGATCAGGGTTATTACCGTGATGCGGGCCTAGAGGTGGAGTTGCGCGCTGGCGCGCCGGGCGTCACACCCGTCAACGAGGTCCTCACCGGTCGCTCGCACTACGGAGTCGGCAACAGCGAGGTTCTTCTCGAACGATTGCAGGGCCGCCCCCTGATTGCGCTGGCTTCCGTCTACCAACACTCTCCATCCGTTTTACTAGTCAAGAAAGACCGCAATATCAAGTCTCCACACGACCTGGTCGGAAAACGGGTCATGTTGATGGACCGGCGGATCGATGCCGACTTACTGGCGATGTTTATAAACGAGGGCATCGATTTATCACAAATCGATATCATTCCCAGCAGCTACGATATCGACGATCTCGCAGAAGGCCGAACCGATGCATTTAATTCTTATTTGAGTAACGAGCCGTTTTACTTGAGAAAAAGAAATGTGGCCTACACGGTCATCGACCCCCACATGTACGGCGTCGATTTCTATAGCGACATCATCTTCACCAGCGAAAACGAGACGCTTCAACACCCGGAAAGAGTTGAGAAATTCTTGGCCGCCAGTCTCCAAGGTTGGCAATATGCCCTCGACCATCCTGACGAAATCATTGATCTGCTGATCGAGAAGTACGGCGTAACGAAAAGCCGAGAGCACTTGGCATTTGAAGCGGCGACTGTCGAGAATCTGATTCTGCCCAACATTGTCACCATCGGTCATATGAATCCCGGACGTTGGAAGCATATGGCCGAAACATTTCAGCGCCTGGACATGATCGAAAGCATCGATCGCCTGGACGGTTTCATATTCGATCCTGCGCGCGACCAGCAGGAAGATGTCGAACGCTTCGCCCATTTGCTGCGGCTGGCAACCGGCGCCATGGCCGCCTTGACACTGATCGTGATACTGCTCTATCTGGTCAACAGAAAAACCCGTCGGGAAGTTGAATTGCGACGAATCGCCGAAGAAGAAATCAAGAAGATCGCCTACAGCGACGCGCTGACGAAGCTTCCCAACCGACTGCAGTTGTTCGCCCGCGCGGAACAGATGCTGCGATCCGCTAAGCGGCAGAACGAGAAACTGGCCTTGTGCTTTCTGGATCTGAACGATTTCAAGCTGATCAACGACGCTTACGGTCATCGTGCCGGCGACGTGGTGTTGATTCACATCGGGGAAATACTGGTCAATGCCCTACGTGAATCCGATATCGCTGCCCGGTTGGGTGGAGATGAATTCGTCATCATTCTGTCGGGAATAGAAGACAGAACCCAGGTTTCCCGACTCATCAGCACATTGCGCAAGGCTTTTAAGGAACCGATTTACTTCGAAGGGCACGGAATTAAAGTTTCCGCAAGCCTCGGCGTCGCGGTTTACCCAGCGGAAGGGGATAGCATCGATGCGCTGATTACCGCCGCCGACCACAGTATGTACCGCGTAAAACTCGGCACCAAAGCGGAAGAAAGTCTCGAGAACGACAACACGCTCATTGCTCCAGAAGCCTACATCGACTGACGGTCGCGCTCACTCATATGGGGACGATTCGCCTGCAACGAGACGATCAACCACCGTTTCAACTCGTGATTGACCGCAAGGTTTTCCGGAGCCGCAAAGGGCCCCATTGATTTAGGCATGGCCCGGGATCTAGCATAGATGCCGCGCCCCGCGTATGGCGCTCCACTCACTTTAAAAACCGGAGAATCATAGTGGCAAGCGAAGGTTACCACGAACCGTTCGAAGAGCTCTCGGATGACACGAAAGACATGCACCGCGCCATTGTTTCGCTGATGGAAGAATTGGAAGCGGTCGATTGGTACAACCAACGGATGGATGCCTGCAAAGACCCGGAACTGAAAGCCATCCTGGCACATAACCGGGACGAAGAAAAAGAGCACGCCGCCATGGTTCTCGAGTGGATTCGGCGGCGAGATCCGACGCTCGACAAGGAACTCAAAGATTACCTGTTCACCAACAAGGTCGTCGCCCACGACTAACGGCGCCAAGTGCACTGCGCCCCAGCGGCTGGATGTCGAAACACCGCTAAAATTCTCGGCGTCTGGCCGCGGCTTACAGCTGCCGTATCGGCCCCGGCGACATACCGTTCGGTTATCTCAACGACGCGAGTCAGCGGCTTGACGAACGACCCGAAAACCAATGACCAGGTTTGCGCGAAAAGATCTTTCACGGCTTCGAGTGGCTGAACGCATCAGGTGAGCCGGGTGATTCCAGGAGCCACCGCGAATCACTCGGTAGCGACAATCCCCATCGTAACGTGCAGCACCGTTCTCTTTCACCCCGAAAAGATTGTCGTTCCAGCAGTCTTCTGTCCACTCCCAGACGTTGCCATGCATATCGAACAAACCGAAGGCGTTGGCAAAAAAGCTGCCCACCGGCGCCGGTGAGCGACCATCCCAACGGCTTCCGCAACCAACGCACACCGCATTGTTTCGTCCCGCGTCGGCGCCCCACGAATATGCGGTTGTGCTATCCGAGCGAGCGGCATATTCCCATTCGGCTTCCGTAGGCAAGCGATAGTGGTCCCCGGTATGTTCACTGAGCCATTCCGTATAGGCTTTGGCGTCGTCCCAGCTGACGTTGACGATGGGGTACTGCCCCCGCCCCCAACCCCGTGGATCGCCCGGCAACGCACGGTTGGTCGCGCGAGCGAAAGCGTCATACTGGGAAAAAGTCACCTCGTAGCGACTGATCGCGAAAGCAGATACGTGAACCGTGCGCTGCGGCCGTTCCCGCCGAATTGTGGGATCTGCACCACCCATTAAATAGACGCCGCCTTGGATGATGACCATCTCCGGCAAGGACGGACTCGCCACAGACCACCTTGATGACTCACTTTCTGCACCGTTAAAACGCTGTGTCGAAAGGTTGGAATCATCTTCCTGCTCCATGTTCGGAAGAAAATTGTTGCGAAAGGCAACGGGCACGGTAAATACAACCAGGCCGACAACTACCACTAAAATAAAAACTACACGGTGTCTGCGCATAGCGGGAGTTCCCCTGCTCCTAGCGACGACAGGTTACAAGATCGCTTCGCATAAACCGCGCGAGGTGGGCGACCGTCAACGCGAAACGCAGTGATATAACCAAATTGTCGACGACAAATGACCCTCCCCACAAGACGCTGACGTCAGGAAAACGACCCCGCATCACCACCAACCTTCGAGCTGATCTATATCAATTGACATCGGCGCAAAAATAATGAGAATCGTTTACAATAAGACTCGGCAGTGAATTCACCGAATGTGATCAGTCACTGCGAGTGAGTTTCATCGGCGCCCGCGCTCATCAGAGAGCGCCATTTCATTTCAGGCTATCCGGCGGGCATCCGTATCGCCGGGCCGATGATGGCGGCTTGCGCTGGGTAAACAACAAAACAGCCATACAGGTGTTGACGTGTCTACGCTCTTGCAACGGCGGCGTACCCGATGGTGGACGCCTTTTACACGCCGAAATTCGGCAAATACCTGCCTACAAGCGATGACGTTGGCCGAACTTCGGCCCGGTCAGCGCGCCGTGGTGTGCGGTTTCGAATCCGGCTGCAACGGCATGGCTCAACGTTTGATGCAATTGGGCCTCATCGAGGGCGGCGAAATTCGTGCTCTACGATCCGCTCCGGGCGGGGATCCGATCGAATTTCGCGTCATGAATTACTCTTTATCGCTACGTCGCAAGGAAGCATCGCAAGTACTGGTTCAACTCGTCCGATGAGTCAAGCCGTCGACCCATCCAAGCAGCCTACAACCGGACACGTGCCGGAAAATCCGGCGGTCATCGCCGTCATTGGTAACCCGAATACGGGTAAAAGCACGCTATTTAATGCCCTAACTGGGCTCCGGCAAAAGGTTGCCAACTACCCGGGCGTCACCGTGGAACGCCGAACGGGCGAACTCATCACGGATCAGGGCCGATTCCTCCTCGTCGACTTACCGGGTACCTATTCGCTCGCCGCCCATTCACCGGATGAATTAATCGCCGTTGAGGTTTTACTCGGACGTATCGCCGATCTTCCCCGCCCGAAAGCCGTATTGGTCGTCGTCGATGCGTCCAACCTCAGCCGAAACTTGTTTTTGGCAACCCAGGTCATGGAACTTGGCGTGCCTGTCGTCGTCGCGTTGAATATGTGCGACGTCGCCAACGCCAAGGATATCCAAGTCCACAGCGACGAATTGGCTCGCCGCTTGGGTACGCATGTCGTTCCCATGGTCGCCAGTCGCGGGGAAGGGCTAAACGAGCTCAAACATGCGCTGAGCGAAGCGATTCAAACGCCCTCGCCGGTTGCTGAACCCTGTGTGCCGGAACTAAAAACGACAGCCCGTGAAATCGCCCGAACATTGGCCGGCGCGGGCGATAATGTCTCCGCATACGAAGTCGAACGGGCCCTGATCGACGAGGGTGGCTTCGCGGAAAAGCACTTAGTCGAGCAGTTCGGGGCGAATCTTACCGATCGGCTGATCCAGGCTCGGCACGAGTTGGCCGGGGATCAATCACTCGCCGCCCTGGACGCCCGGAAACGTTATCAGCGAATAGCGGAGTATCTTCGCGACGTCGAAATTCGCGGCGAAGACAAAGTCACCTGGTCGGACCATATCGACCGGGTCGTCAGCCAACCCTTGGTAGGTACGCTGTTGTTTGTCGCCGTTATGGGCGCGGTTTTTCAAGCCGTGTTCTCGTGGGCGACCCCGCTGATGGATCTCATCGACGCCGCCACCGCGATAGCGAGTCATGCCGCCGGAACCGTCCTGCCCGAAGGCGCATTGGCAAGCCTGGTGACCGACGGTGTCATTTCCGGTGTCGGCAGCGTGGTGATTTTTCTGCCGCAAATCCTTATTTTATTTGCGTTTATTATCTTGCTGGAAGATACCGGCTACATGGCTCGCGCGGCCTTTTTGATGGACCGCCTCATGCGTTGGTGCGGCCTATCCGGGCACTCGTTTCTGCCCATGCTTTCCAGTTTCGCCTGCGCGGTACCCGGCATCATGGGAACACGTGTCATTCCCGATACCCGCGATCGAATCGCCACGATTCTGGCTGCCCCTTTTATGACGTGCTCAGCCCGTCTACCAGTCTACGCCCTCCTCATCGCGGCGTTTGTCCCCCAAGAACGCTTCGTATTCGGGCTGATTAACCTACAAGGGCTGGTGTTGTTGGGATTGTATCTTCTAGGCATTGCCGGTGGCGTGACCACTGCATTTTTACTGAAGCGAACGCTCCTGCGGGGTCCAACGCCAACTTTTCTGATGGAACTGCCGCCGTATCGAATACCCAACCTCCGCTCGGTTTTGTTGAGACTCATGGAACGTGGCCGGGCTTTTCTGGTACGAGCGGGATCGGTGATATTCGTGGTGACCTTGGTGGTATGGGCGTTGGCCTATTTTCCCCGCGCTGAGGTCATCGAGGAACAATTCGCGCAGCGTCAGGCAGAAGTCGAAGCATTGGAAATCGCGGCCGAATCCAAGTCGGCGCGACTGGTTCAGCTGGAGAACGAACTCGCTGCCGCCCAAATGGAACAGAGCTACCTCGGCCGCATTGGCAAAACCCTGGCCCCGATATTCCATCCACTAGGCTGGGATTGGAAATTGTCAGCTGCCGTGGTCGCTTCCTTCCCCGCACGTGAGGTCGTGGTCGCCGTGCTCGGCACCACGTATGCAGTCGGCGGTGACGTCGAAGCGGAAGACGAAGGCTTGCGTGACCGCATCAGGAGCGCCACTTGGCCCGACGGAACCCTCGTATTCACCCTACCGGTGGCATTGGGCTTGATGGTCTTTTACGCTTTTTGTCTTCAATGTGCCGCCACTGTGGCAACCATCCGCCGCGAGACCAACTCCTGGCGTTGGCCGGTTTTTGCGTGGACATACATGACCACGCTTGGCTATCTGGGCGCTTTGGTTTGCGTTCAACTGGGACAGGCGCTTTCTTAAGACAGGGGGAGAACAGTGACAACACACACGCAGGAACTGCTGGCGTTAACGCTCGTCGCCGTCGTCGTCGCGTTTTTCCTCTGGCGGCGATTTGGCCGTGGGTGGTCACATCCATCCAAGCAACCCAGCGGCTGTGGTGCTTGCCACCGAGTCGATTGTGGCAGCCATCCCCCTGCGGCGCAGGAAATCCACTTTCTGCCGAAACGCGAACCCAAACTTCGCCCGCCGCAAGAAAATCTCGATTAAGAGATTGAATCCACACACAATTGCTCCAGCCAACTAGCGGGTGTTGGCGTGTTGGACCTTTGGGACTTGGCTTTTAACCCCCATCGGGGGAAACTTATGGTTATACACCGCTGTTATGCGGGCCGCGTCCCATTCGGCCCACCCACCGATGATGAACAAATGATCCGCCGCGGAGAAAGCGCGGGCTCCCCCGGAGGGCGATGGAAACTTCGAAAACCGCGAATCACGGACAATAACCGGGAGTGACTTCATGCTCAGCGAAAACATGCTAAATTGCCTTAACCAGCAGATTAATCTCGAGTTTTATTCCTCGAATCTCTACTTACAGATGAGCGCATGGTGCGAGTACAAGGGACTGGAGGGATGTGCGACCTTCCTTCGAAACCACGCTGACGAAGAAATGGGCCACATGCGCCGGCTATTCATTTATGTCAATGAAACCGGCGGCTTAGCCAAGATCGGGCAAGTAGATGAACCACCCAGTGAATTCTCCTCAGTCGCTGAGGTTTTTCACAAGACCTTTGAACACGAAGTATTAATTACTAAGAAAATCAATGAATTGGCGAAAACCGCCCATGACGAAGGCGATTTTTCCACCTTCAATTTCCTGCAGTGGTATGTCGCTGAGCAGCACGAAGAAGAGCGGCTGTTCAAATCTGTGCTCGACAAGATCGAGATTATCGGCTTAGAAGGTAACGGCCTATTCTTTATCGATAAAGAAATCGGCAAATTCGCTCTCGGCGAAGCACCGCCACAGACCGAAACTCCGTCCGCATAGTCCCAATGCTGCCGCTCTGCCGCGGTTCGGGTGACTGGATCATCTATCGTCCGTCGCCCGCGCGGCTGTCAAATTGTGGCAAACCAAGCCCCCAATAGAATCATCGCTACCAGTGTGGCCACCGCAGTAAAGAACAGTAGAGCCGCGGTCCGCCGAACGACGGAACGATCTGCATTCTTTAGCAACGACAGTTTTTGAACGAACTCGAGCGGAAACGCGAATAAAACAAACAACGAGAATAACAGCAGCCAGGCCGAAACCATACCAACGGTGATCACGTGAATGGGAATCAGGCTGGCAACATAGACCCAGTCTGTCCGGCCATAACACTCCCCCCGCATATTACATGCCACATCGAGGTATTGATGCAACTGCAAGCCGAAGAAGCCGCCGAGTATCGCTGCCGCCAAGATGACGGAAAGCGCCAATGAATGATTGGCCGATTGACTCATTCCAATAGTTTCCGATCGTAAAAAATGACGTTGTCAAAGGCGCTGAACGCATCTGCGTGCGCCCACTACCCGCATCATAAAATAACACACTATTCGTTAAACCAATGCAGTGAAGGTACCGCCCTTCCTCCGTCGATCCGTCTGGACTGACCACAAACACGGCATTCCGAAATCCACCCTGACCGGAAGGCCTGAACCCATCCTTACCGCACTACAAACCACTCCAGTCCCCAAAGCCAAACCTACTAGAACCACTACGTAAGCTTGCGTTATTCGATTCAAAAGACACGCTCATGACCATACTGTCTTGTCCATAAAGTTCACGCAAAAAAAGCCGACAACTCAATTGACCGACCGTTCAGGATGGGGTTATGATCAGTGACAGGCGTATTAAAGATTCGCGCAGGAAAGCCGATATCGCCTAAGTGAAATAAGGAGTGTGTTTTGGGAGGAGCGCAATGAGTACAATATTAGAATCCCAAACGGGGACTGCCAAGCTGGGTTTTTTCGCCCGCATTGGCGCCGCATTGGGTTTAGTTCAAGATGAAAACGAGGCACCACGTGTGCCGTGGTTGTTCGCGATCGTAGGAACAACCCTGGTAGTCGCGATTTTTGGTGTCTACCGCTGGTATCAAGAAGCCTATTCGTTCACGGTCGGACTCGATTACTTTGAACCCGAGTTCCAGACCTACTGGATGAGCCTGTTCTGGATCCAAATGACCGTGATCACGCTGCTCGGCGCCGTAGGGGTTCCGTTACTGTGGTTCACGCGTCCGAAGAATCCGGAAGCTATGACACCGGCCCACGAGTTGAAAATCTATTATCTGATTCTCTCGTTCGCCGCAATCGGCAGCGTGTTGCTGGTTGCAGGCTTGGGGATTTTCGTCGAAGCCGACGCGGCGTGGCATCAAGTCACCATTCGTGACACTGACTTCACGCCAACCCATATTGGCCTGTTCTACTTTGTCATTCCGGCCGGTCTGGTAGCCGCCGTATTAGGCTTCGTCTGGGTCCATACCCGCCTACCCTACTTCGTTAATCGGGTGTCGATCCCGTTGTCGATACTGATTGCCGGCCCGATCCTGATTATGCCGAACTTGGGCTTTAACGAATGGGGTCACACGTTCTTCTACGCGGAAGAACTGTTCGCTGCACCGATCCACTGGGGCTTTGTGGTCCTCGGTTGGGCACTGTTCGCGATCGGTGGATTCGTCATGCAGATCCTATACAGGGTCCGCGAGTTGACTGCCATCGATCCCGATCAGGAGCAAATGGCCGCTTAATTTTAGCCAAGTCAGACCAGACTGGTTAGACAGGGCTTAGTCAAAAAGCCGCCGAACTTATGGGTTCGGCGGCTTTTTCATGCGGGGCGTGTATACGATTGAACTACGTTCTCTTAAAGCGTCTTCACTCAAGCGTGGTGAGGCTAACCCTTCAATACATAGGTCAAAATTTCAACGACTTGCTCAGGACTCCGGGCGGTTGCGTAAGCCGCCGCGTCCACCTCCTTGAGTGCATGATCGTGGACCTCGTCATGCAGCGTAATCAGAGGCTTGGTTAGGGCGGCGGCATAGCCGGCGTCGAACGCGGCATTCCACTGCTTGTACTCGACACCAAACCGCACGACGACGACATCCGCCTCATGTATGAGCGTCCGCGTTCGAATGGCGTTGATACCAGCGCCCTTCCTGTCTTCCCAGAACCGCTTTTCTTCATCCCCCAAGATACGGACGCCGCATAGATCGCTAGACTCGTGGTCCGTTACCGGGCTACAAAAAACGATACTGAGCCCGCGTTCGGCCGAACCGTGGATAATCTGCTCCCGCCAATCGGTGTGAATTTCACCGGATAGGTACACGTTCCATTTTCGATCCACAGCTAACCCTCATTCTTGGCCAAGTCGAAAGCAAAGACACAGGGTATCAATCCTCAATCGAAGATTCAGCGATGGTCACCGCCGGACCAAGAAATGGGGCAGCTCCTGCGTCAAAGAAACACAGGAGATTTCCGTCGCTCGGTTCAATCAAAATCTGCTCAACGATTCGGAATTGCGGCCATCGAACGGCACGCTTTGGTTTCTGCACTGACCAAACCGAAACGCCATCGCGGTCAATACCGCCAAAGCTGATTACGCGCCGCAAGGCAGAGTGCGGAAAACGATCTAGCGGACGAGAACGCAGCGCCTTGCAGAAACCCCGACATTTGACGCGAAAGGGACGGCGGCTGAGCCGTCACCCCTTTCCGAATTGGCGATTGGTCAACTCACCTCCGCCGCTTTCAAGTCCATGATATAAGAATTGAAACGTTCCCTAAGGTCTGGTTTCAGAATCTTCGACATGGCGTTTTTCGGCAGCTCGTCAACGTAGACGATGTGACGAGGGCACTTGTAGTCCGCAAGGTGCTCCCGACAGAAGGCGTTGATTTTCTCTGGTGTCAGGTGTCCTTCGCCGGGCTGAAATCCCGGCTTGGGGACCACTACCGCCAAAATATCCTCCCCCAGATCGGGGTGTGGCACGCCAATGGCTGCCGCTTCGAGCACTTCCGGTATTTCCAATAGCACCCGTTCGATCTCGATCGCGAAAATGTTGTATCCACCCCGCAAGATCATGTCTTTCTTGCGGTCGGTCAGGTAAACATAACCGTCGTCCCCGACATAGCCCACATCGCCCGTATGTAAGAAATCGCCTTTCCACAGCTCTCGCGTTTTATCGTCCCCTTTGTAGTAGCGTCGCCGAGCGACGTCGGAACGGAAGCAAATTTCCCCCACCTCTCCTTGCGGTACCGGGTTATTGTCTTCGTCCACAATCACCACTTCGCAGCCAATTGGGCGGCCGACGGAACCGGGATGATTCAATATGTCACGGGGGTTCGGCCCCAACATACAAGCGGCATTGGCTCCGCCTTCGGTCAGCCCGTAGCCATTGAGCATCATGGCCCTGGGCCACACCTCCATCATCTTTCGAACCGTATCCGGCTGAATCGGCGCCGCGCCGAAAAACACAAACTTCAGCGAACTGTAGTCATAGTCCTTCAACTTCGGGTGCTTCATCGCCAGGTTCAGCATGGTCGGCACCGCCATCACCGACGTCGCTTTGTAACGGTCGATGGACGCGAGCAATTGCTCGGGATCGAACTTGGGCAACACCAACTGCGTGATCCCTGCTCGAACGCTCATCAACATGAGCCCATGTGCACCGGTAAACCCAAACAACGGCACCGAGTGAAGCAAACTCTCCCCAAACAATGCGCCAAGCATTTTGCCGAGATTCTCCCGCCCCGGCTGGTCCGCCAAGTTCCCTTCGGGCACCAGCACGCCCTTGGGCATGCCCGTGGTGCCGGAGGTGTAGAGCAAATCAGCGGGGTCTTCCGTTGTGGGCGCCGGATCCAAAGCGGGGAAATCGGTGGAACCGGACGTCAATACATCCCCTAGAGCCGAAAATCCCGGCGCCGCCTCGGTGCCAGTAACGAAAAAGTGTTTGAGTTTGAAGGTGCCCGGACGGCCTTCAATATCAACCGACTCGCCTTTCGCCAACGGGATCAGATGCTCCAAGTGTTCCGGTCCCGCCACCATGGCCACGGCGTCGCTGTGCTCCAATACGTAATACTTTTCCGGCCGAGCCCAACGGACGTTAATGGGAACCGGCACCGCACCCAGCTTGTGGATCCCGAAGTACGCGGCGTTGAACAGCACCGCCTGGTCGTTACCCATCACCATGGCCACTTTGTCGCCCCGAGCAACCCCGGCCTGATGCAGAATCGCGGCGATACGGGACGACGCGAGATCTAATCCCTCAAAAGTTACTTCGCCGTCATTTGCGACAACTGCCAATTTATCCGGCTTTTCACTCACCGTATTGGCGAGCAAATCCACTACTGCCATTCTTGTCTCCTCCGTTTAGTCTCAATTTTTCAGCTATTTGTAATTAAAAGTCGAAATCGCCAGCACGCACCGGATCGTAGTTTTCCCGACCCGAGGCTCAAAGGTCTTTATATATGGTGAAGCACCGTGAAAGCCCACAAAACACTTACGGAAACCCTGCCAAAACCCGCATAACCAGAATGGACCAATCACCCTTCTCCCGCCACCAGAGGCTGATCGTCTCATTGACGGTTCCCAGCACCAAGCCCGTGTTCAGTCGTGCCGGTGTACATGACATCGAAGCGCTCGCGGCCATCGAAAAACACGACACGCGATGCCTGCCAGCGCGATTGCAGGCGTAGGTGTTTAAACTCCGATGGCACAGCGAGCGATCCACCACGGCCCTGAGGAAGCGGTGCTTGTCATTGCTGCGCTGTGCCTCATTCGTCTTCGCCGGGACCGCTCCACCGGCCGCCCGAGAAACCGCTGGAGTTACACGCATAGTGATAGTCAGGCCAACTCGACGCCATGCAGGTTTAACGCGACTTCTCTGCGCTGTTCTCATCCCAGGCGGCCATGGATGATGGCTGAAAAGACTATGAGAAACGGAACCAAAACTGCCTCGCGTGGTCTTTCTAGCTTACGCCGACAGTCGTTAAACGACTGTTCAATTATGCCCGATCAATTAACACCAAATCCATGCCGGAAAATTCTGGCCACAAGGAGAGACTGGCAAGCCAGCGCAGCCGGTTTAGATTTTTTGCTCGGCTGCCGAAACAACTATAGAGGGAACACGCGAAACGACTTGCGCACGCATCAGCAAATAACGATCGCCACTTGCCAATCGATAGCAAACTCCGGCACGATACAGGCCCAACTATCATGACTCGACAAGACCGAACCGAAATCTCGCGGATCAATCGCCGCCGCTTTCTCATGCTAACGGCTACGGCTATTGGCGGTGCCACACTGACTCCGGGCCAACTGCTCGCCAAAACGACCCGACCAGAGCGCCAAATCGCCATCCGAAACCTCCACACCGGAGAGCGTTTGCGCGAAACGTACTGGGCCGACGGCAAACACATCCACTCGGCGCTGGAGTCTATTAACCACGTATTGCGTGATTTTCGCACCGGTGATATTCATCCCATCGATGCGGGCCTGATCGATACGCTTTATTTATTGTCAGCCCGACTCGACGCCACGCCGGAATTCGAGATCATTTCCGGTTATAGGTCGCCCCATACCAATGAGATGCTTCGCCGCAGCGGCGGCGGCGTTGCCAAGAAAAGCTATCATATGCGCGGCATGGCCGTGGACGTGCGGATGCCGAAAATTCCGCTTCGCGATGTCCGCCAAGCGGCCCTCCAAATCGGGGCCGGCGGAGTCGGATATTACCCGAAATCAGGCTTTATTCACCTCGATACCGGCCCGGTACGAAGCTGGTAATACCGACGGTTTACGAGGGCTCTAACACCCTGACCAACCGCTCGTCGCGCCCGTAAAGATCCGGTCGGAAGTGCACATCCCCATCGGCATCGACCCAAGCGGTGCGGTAGTCCAGATAGATCGGTATAGGTTTTTTCATATTGACGCGGCGCTCTTTGTTTTCGCGCTGGGCTCGAGTTACCGCGTCCAAATCGCAGTCGCCTTCGCATTGCACCAGATAGCTTAGCAACGCCTGCGCATCGCTGAGCCGAACGCATCCCGAGCTGAAGTCCCGCACCGCGTAGTTAAACAGCCAGCGCTCCGGTGAATCGTGCAGATAGACATCATAGGCATTGGGAAACATAAACTTTACTTTGCCCAACGGATTGGTCGGCCCGGGCTCCTGTACTAGACGGTAGGGAAAATTGTTCTCATGTAGGGACAGCCAATCCACATCTTTCGGGTCCATACGGACGGTTTTTCCGCCCAGGGTCAGATAGACACCGATATTTCGGTCCGTCAGATAGTCGGGATCCACCCACACTCGCGGCAAAATATCCTCAATGGCGATTCTCCGAGGGATATGCCAGCGCGGATTCGTCACGATATAGGTAATCTCTGATCGGAAAACCGGTGTTCGGCGATAGTCTTTTCCCACCACCACCGGCATCGACAACACCTCGCGCCACTGCTCCATGACTTGGAGTTCGAACGCCGGCGTATTGACGAGGATGTAGCGTTCGCCCGGATCTCGGGGGGCCCAACGCCAACGCTCCAAATTCACCATCAACTGCGCCATGCGCTGCTGGGGCGTGTAGTTCATTTCCACGATTGTGCGCTTGCCCACCACACCATCGTCGACCAAGCCATGACGACGCTGGAACCGTTTGACAGCCTGCTCGAGATCATCATCGAAAACCGAAGGCTCACCGCGCGCCTCGGAAGAATCCAGGTCGCGAGTCTGAAACAACCGGCTGCGCACGGCGACCACCCGCTGATCGTCATCGCCGACCCGAAGGGACGGCCCCCGGGGAATAGGGTCCCACGGAATCCGCGCAGCGGTGGCCTCGCGAAACACGCGCAATGCGCGCCGCAAACGATCGTAGCCCGGATGAACAGGCAGTACTGCGTCCATCGCCTGATCTACCCCGTCAGGGTATCGCGAGGCAGTTTCCAACAAAGCGATATAGTCGACGGGGTCTCGATAGCTTTTCCAGTCCGGCTCGATCTCCGCTGGATTCAATCGACCATCAGCCAAGTGCGACAAATAAAGAAAAAACGCATCGGTCAGTAAAACGTCCAAGGCTTTGTCGCGCTCGAATCGATCCGCCGCATCTTCCCGGCGCAACGCGTCGATCGTCTGAAGGTGGTAATCCGAGGAGCGTAGCCCATGATCGGGTGCTTGGGTGAGTAACTCCAGGAATCTGGTGGCCGCGTCGCTGAGATTACCCTCCCGCAACCAAATCGTGCCGTGACGTCCAGCGTAAGCCCGGCCGACCTGCTCCGGACACTGCAACCCGCTGCCTCGGTCGGATTGACCATTGCAGGGTCGTGTCACGGCTGACGGCGGTGGTTGCATTTCCGAGGCCACGACACGCGCCACCGCGGAAGCACAAAGCACGAGAACGCCAAACTGAATTAGTAAAGAGGACCATTGCCGACGCACAAATCGACCTCGGGCCTCACAAGAGCCTTGCACCGAATCCACGCTTCCCCCGAATCCTGTTTCCGTGTCCGGCATTTCCGGATCAAGTGAATCCGACATCATTAAGGCTTGTTATACGATTGCCGCGACGAATCGGATAATTAGGAATATCTCTACTGCGGAGGTCTATTTTAGCGCGATAACCGAGAAGATTTCTGCAATTTTACGACAATTGGTAGCATAACGACGTAAAGCCGATAATGTTTCGCCCATCGCTACTAACGTCGGGTACCTGTGCCCGTCTCCATAACCGCCTCGATCAAACAATGACTCGACGAGCCCCCGCTTATGCCGAACCGGCCTGTTTTGTAATGCCGAACTGACGCATCCGATACGTCAGCGTAGACGGCTTCAAGCCGAGCATCGCGGCAGCGCCGTCTTCTCCAGATATCTTCCAGTTCGCATATCGCAGTGCTTTGATCATGTTTGCTTTTTCCATTTGACGCATATCCAAATCCGTGAGGAATTCGCGACCCTCATCATCCGGGAGAATCGTAGCGGTCTCCTGGCGGGTCGAGGTGCCTGAGATGGCCAGATCGAGCCGCAACCGGTCTCCCTGAGTCAGAATCACCGCACGTTCGATCACATTCTTTAGTTCACGGATGTTACCCGGCCAATCGTGCTGGCTAAGCAGTTTTTTCTGTGCCGTGGACAAACCTAGAGGATGACGCCCCAACTCCCGACAGTTGAGCGTGAGAAAGTGTTGGGCAAGCAACGGGATATCCGCGACCCGGTCCCTCAAAGGCGGAACGGCGATAGGAAAAACGCTCAAACGGTAATAAAGATCTTCACGGAAACGCCCGGCTTTCACTTCGGCAGCCAAATCCCGGTTGGTGGCTGCGACGATGCGCACATTCACCTTCACGGTGCGCTCGTCGCCCACCCGCTCGAACTCCCGCTCCTGGAGCGCCCGTAGCAGCTTGCCTTGCAAATCCAGCGGAATTTCGCCAACTTCGTCCAAAAAGAGCGTGCCGCCGTTGGCCAGTTGCAAGCGACCGATACGGTCACGAGTCGCCCCAGTGAATGCCCCTTTAACGTGACCAAAGAACTCACTTTCGAACAAATCCTTGGGGATCGATGCACAGTTCACCTTAATCAGCGGCCCACTCCCGCGTTCGCTCTTGTTATGGATCGCACGGGCGATCATTTCCTTTCCAACCCCAGACTCACCCAGAATCAACACGCTCGCTGGTGTGTCGGCCACCGCCTGAATCTGTGCCAGGGTTCGTTGCAAAGCCCCGCTTTCACCGATGATTTCGCCGAAGTGGGTCGTAATGTTGATTTCGTCCCGCAGGTAATCACGCTCCTGCTCGAGTTCTTCTTTGAGTTGCGTGATCTCTTCGTAGGCCTTTTCCCGCTGACGCTCGTGGGCCCTGCGCTCGCTGATATCGCGAAACACGATCACAGCACCTTGGATCTCCCCTTCCTGCATGATCGGTGTGCTGACATATTCCACCGGCACGCACGTGCCGTCATGACGCCAAAATACTTCGTCGTCCACCCGGTGTACTTCGCCGTCCTGAAGCGCTGCATAGATCGGGCATGCCTCCCGAGGGTAGGGACGACCATCCGCATGACTGTGGTGATGGATATCATGCACGCGCGTACCTAGGATATCTTTGGCATGCCAACCCAGTATCCGGGTCGACGCCGCATTGGCGAAAGTTGCCCGTCCCTCTTTGTCCAGCCCGTAGATACCTTCTCCGGCGGCCCCCAAAATCAGCTCATACTCGGTGCGCAGGCGCGAGAAAGCCTCTCTGACCGCCTCATTCGGACGGGGCAACACCACCACCATCAGAACCGGGCGATCTTCAAGCTGCTCCAACCACGCGGACAGACGACAATCCTGTGAAGGCCCCTCGCCTGGGAGATGGACGGGATACGCTTCAAGGGGCTCACCGCCCGCCTGCACGGCCATGAGCCGCTGTTTGAGCTCCGGCAGGTTATCTGCCCGTAACGAGTGCTCGAACGACAAGGGGCCGTCGGGATGATTCAGCTTGTTCAGCCACGGCCGGCTCATGGCGAGACAGTTCATGCTCTGGTCGAACTTGGCGACCATCAACGTGGATTCCAATTGCGTCCATTGCATTGTCAATCAGCCTGCGTAGTCCTCACAAATATTTGCCATTGTGCTCACAACATACTGCGACTCACAAGATATTGTGAGCCTGATTCGCTAGTAAGAATCTGATATTAAATATTTTCTAGGCTGGCATATTTCTCGCTTCTAAGCGGATGTCCGAACATTCGACGCCACCGATGGCGTCCCAGAAATCAGCGCAGTGAAACGAGCCCAATGAATAAGCGAATCAGGCCACCGTTCGACTATGAAGAGGTACTCGCCCTGCTACAGCGATTGGAGAATGCCTGGAATAGCCGACACCCGGAACATGCCATCAAGCTGATTAGTAACGATTGGAGGTTTTGGGATCGCGACGCCTGTCTTCAGGGTATCGCAGCCATCGCACGGTTACTGCGGCGGGAAGGGCGCCGCGCGCGCCACTACGGCGTTAAGGCAGAACTTTGGACGCATGCGTATTCCGAGCTTGCTGTTCGCTATCGAATCGAGCGGCAAGATGCGGTCAACGGTCCGTGGTATCGAACACGAGGCAACGCCCTGGTGCAGATCGACAACGACGGATTGATCCGCCAATGTGACTTGAAGCCATGAACCGCCGATCGAGGCCTCTGACCGGAGGCAAGCCCACTACACCCGATGATGCACGAATTGATTGACTCGACCGGTCAATGAAACTGCAACCCGACGAGGATAAGCCGGAAATGACAACTCGACACCCGCTACCGCCGTTTACCGCAGCCACTGCCGCCCAAAAGGTTCAAGCGGCCGAAGATGCCTGGAACACACGTAATCCCGAAGCCGTATCACTGGCCTACACCGAGGATTCCGAATGGCGAAACCGCGAGGAATTCATCCATGGGCGCAGCGAAATACAGGCCTTCCTCAGACGCAAATGGGAAAAGGAACGGGACTACCGGCTTCGCAAAACCCTGTGGAGCTATACCGACAACCGGATTGCCGTGACGTTTTTCTATGAATGGCGTGACAACAGTAACCAGTGGTTTCGCTCGTACGGAAACGAGTTGTGGGAGTTCGACGACAACGGTTTAATGCGCCGCCGGATCGCCAGCATTAATGATCTCGCGATTTCCGAGCACGAACGTCAGCTGACCTGACTGGCCGCGTAATGTGTCAACGAAACCACGACCAACCGGGCCGCCCAGATCCGTGGATTAACGCCCACCCCGCGTCGAATCCACGCCATCGGCGATTCAACGCGCAAGCCACGACCCGGGCGCTCTCGCCCCGTCACCAAGGAGCAAACGACCATGTCTGAGAGGAAACTTCATCGTCACCCGCTGTCCGGCCATTCCCATCGAGCGGAGCTGTTCTTATCCCTGCTGGGATTGGAGGCGGAGCTGATCGATGTGGACCTGCTGAAGGGGGAACACAAAAAATCGGCGTTTCTGGCCAAGAACTCCGCGGGCCAGATTCCGGTGCTGGAGGACAGCGACATCACCCTAGCGGACTCCAACGCGATTTTGGTGTACCTCGCCGGCCGTTACGACGCGGAACGCGAATGGTTACCCCAGGACGCACGCGAAGCGGCTGAAGTGCAGCGATTTTTGTCCATCGCTGCCGGCCCGGTCTATACCGGCCCCGCATCGGCCCGCCTGGTCACGGTGTTCGGGTCCGGTTTGGACCATGACAAAGCGATACAAATCGCGCATACGATCTTGTCGTTTATCAATCGGCATCTCGCCGACCGCAATTGGCTAGCGAGCGATCGCGCCACCATCGCCGATATCGCCAACTACACCTACATTGCGCACGCACCGGAAGGTAACGTGAGCCTGGAGGACTACGCCAACATCCGGGCTTGGCTGAAGCGCATCGAGGCGCTGCCCGGCTTCGTGCCCATGCAAGCCACCGCCGTGGGACTGGCAGCATAGCGATGCCCTTGACGAAAAGCTCATCGGCGGCCGCTGCTCAAGGCAGTTGCCGATGAATACCCCACATGCGGTGACCGCTCATGAGTGAAACGAACCCATCGCCGTTTCATCGCGGCGAACAAGCCATCCAGACACGATTGGGTGTGCGCGAACGAATGGAGCGCTTCGGTCGCCAAGTGATTCGCGGCTACCTGCCCGATCAACACCGAAACTTCTACCGCGCCCTGCCTTACGTTTTTGTCGGCCATGCGGACGCTGCAGGTTGGCCATGGGCCAGCGTACTGGCGGGTGAACCGGGGTTCATGTCCACGCCGGACCGCCAAACGCTGCGAATCGATGTCTCGCCGTTGCCGGAAGACCCTTTGGCCCAGGCCATTGAATCGGGTCAGCCGCTCGGCCTGCTGGGAATCGAGCTGCACACCCGCCGCAGAAACCGCTTATCGGGGCGCATCTGTCGCGTGACATCATCCGGCCTCGAGCTGCGGGTCGATCAAACCTTCGGAAACTGCCCCCAATACATTCAAGGGCGCGATTGGGCTTTTCGCGATCGGTCCCGCATGCCGCCATCGACGAGAATTTCGTTCAACCGGCTGGACGAGGCCGCCCTAAACCTCATTCGGGAAAGCGACACCTTTTTCGTGGCCAGTTATGTACCACACCGCGAAGGAGGGCCGGAACAGAATGTCGATGTATCCCACCGCGGGGGACGGCCGGGATTCGTTCGCACGGACCATCCAACCCGGCTCACCATCCCGGACTACCTGGGCAATTTTCACTTCAACACACTGGGAAACTTCGTCGAAAACCCCAAGGCCGGGCTGCTATTTATAGATTTCGATGCCGGTCACCTGCTCATGCTCACGGGCCGCGCGGAGGTCCTTTGGAACTCCCCCGAGACTACATACTTCGACGGCGCGGAGCGTTTGTGGACCTTCGAGTTGGACCACGGCATCTGGCTAAAAAACGCACTGCCCATTCATTGGCAACCACCGGACTACTCCCCCAACACGCTGCTTACCGGCACCTGGGACAGCGCGGACAAAAAGCGCCAAGCACTGGAAAGGCAACAACGGTGGGTGCCGCACCAAGTGGTTCGCGTGGTCGAGGAAAGCGATGAGATTTACTCGTTCTATCTGCAACCGGAAGATGGGGTGATAAGCGACTTCAAGCCGGGGCAGTTCCTCACATTGCGGGCGAAGGCGGCGGATCACCTGCAGGTGCGCACCTACACCGTCTCTAGTGCGCGACACGACATGTACTACCGCATTAGCGTGAAACGGGATGGTGTCTTTTCCCGATACCTGCATGAGCAGGTCTCACCAGGCGACTGGATAGAAGTCAAAGCGCCCGCGGGGCAGTTCACCTTGGATACGAAGGACACTCGCCCGGCCGTTCTGATCGCCGCCGGCGTGGGCATTACGCCCATGGTATCCATGCTGCGCCACGCAGCGAACGAGGCGATAAGAACCCGCCATTTGCGCCCGATCACCTTGATCGCCACCGCGCGAAGCAATCGGGAACGGGCCTTTTATCACGAACTCACCGAAATCGCGGAGGCCTGGAGCGAACAAATCCGCATCTACTGGTGTCTCACACAACCGGGGAGCGAATCCCGACTTGGCCGGGATTACCACTTCCGCGGTCGGCTAAGCGCCCGTCAGCTGGCGGATTGGCTACCCCGCGACGAGGCAGAGTTTTTCCTCTGCGGCCCCGGTAATTTTATGCAGTCGACCTACGACAGCTTGCGCCGGCTTGGCCTACCCGATGAGCACATCTTCGCGGAGTCGTTCGGGCCGTCGGCACTCCGACGGGACGCCGCGAAAACGGTGGAAATGACGGTAGCCGCTGAGGAAGCCATCGTGAGTGTGGTTGATGCGAGCGGCCGGTTGGTGCTGGAGCACCCCTGGCTAGCGGCGGACGGCAGCCTGCTCAATTTCCTGGAAAACCATGGTCTGGCGCCACCCTATGGGTGCCGTATTGGCCAATGTGGAAGCTGCCGGGTCAATGTAGTGGAAGGGCGCGCGGCCCACCCGCAGGGCGCCGCGATTTCGCCGACCGCGAGAGGGGCTCTGCTATGTTGCGCCAAACCAGCCGCGCATGCGGAAGCGGCAATCCCGCGATTGCGTCTGGCGCTGCCCGCCTAGAGCATCATCAAAAAGAGGTAACCAACCGATGTTGAATATGGATTTCAGCCAACGCGTAGTGGTCGAGACTGCTCGGCAACCGTGGGTCCAGAGCCCCCGGCCCGGCGTGTGGCGAAAACCGCTGGCACGGGAAGAAGCCGAACACGGCCACGCCACCAGTATCGTGCGCTACGATCCTGGCGCCCGTTTCAGTGCCCACGACCATCCGGCGGGAGAAGAAATCCTGGTGTTGGAGGGAACGTTTTCCGACGAAACCGGTGATTATCCGGCCGGCACCTACTTTCGCAACCCTCAAGGCTTTCGCCACGCGCCTTTCAGCGAACCGGGCTGCGTGATCTTGGTGAAACTGCATCAGTTCCAACCGGACGATCACGCCCATGTGTGCATTGACACCCAAGCCGCCGAGTGGCTGCCAGGACAAGGCAATTTACAGGTTCTGCCACTGCACGATTTCAACGGCGAATCGGTAGCGCTGGTGAAATGGCCGGCCGGTGAACGATTCAAAGCTCATGTCCACGCCGGGGGAGAAGAAATTTATGTGATCAGCGGCGAGTTTATCGATGAACACGGACGCTATCCGAAAGGCACGTGGATACGCAGCCCGCATATGAGTCGCCACCACCCCTATGTGGAGCAAGACACGCTGATTTGGGTAAAGGTCGGCCATCTGTGATACCACAACGCCGTTGGGCCGGGATGAATCATCCCGGCCCAACTGACGACATATCTTTGGATGAGCACTCGAACACTAACCCAGCAGGGGCAGCAACAGCATCACCAGCCCCACCACGGAGGCCCCCCAGGCCAAAGTGCGCAGCCACGGAATTCCGAGCAGATACATCGGGATGTAAACAACCCGCGCAATCAGATACAGCCAGGCACCCATGGCTGTCATCTCGTTACCGACCCCGGTGAGCTGCACCACGATCAGCAACCCCAACGCCAGCGGTAGAGTTTCAAGCATATTATTTTTGGTACGAATGGCGCGCCCGACCATGGCACTGCTGGGCGGCGGCAGATCATCCCTCGGACCCAACGATGGCCCCATGCCGTAATGCAAGGTCTTGACCGTCGACTCCAACATTATGTGGACGAAAGCCAGAATGATTGTGTAAACAAAAACCGTGATTTCCGGGCTCATGTGACTCCTCCATAAATCCCATCATGCCGGGCAACCGGCTTGTAGTTGATTCGCCGCCGCACACTCAAACCCCCGTGCGCCGATCGGCGTGCCTACTCTACCGCCCCCCTCTCCCGGAGGCCAATCGGAAACTGAATCCCACCGCAAACCGGGAACAACGGCAAAAGCACGTTGCCCGGTATCAACCATGGCTGGCCGTCCTCGGCGAAGCGGGTGTTTCAATTGCGGTGGGCGTTTCAATCGGCACGTCCGGGTAAACCATCGCCCAGGTCATGCCCAAAGGACTCGGCCCGAACGCCCCGCAGTCGACCGGCACTCTACGCTCGGCCGCAGCGCGGTGACTGGCGAATCCCGCTTGATCTCGATTCTGAGGGTACTTTACGGCGCGCGCGCCAGAACTGTTAGAACCCCCGGATCGGGACACGCAGGTGCGGTATCCACACGCGGCGGACTCCGCGTTCCCGAACCCCTGCGCCGTAAACGGCGTCGAAAGGTCTTCGGTAGGTGGTGTAGGTGGCGAAGCCGTGAACCCGCAAAAAGGCCTCATCCAACGCGCCCAGCGGCATAAGTTGGCGTTCCAAAGGAATGGTGGTATCGGAAAACAAGGCCAATACCGCATTCCGACCGGGTTTGTTGCCAATGCTTAGTATGCCGACGGCGCGAGGTATGGGGTCGAGCAGATTAGCGTAATGAACATAGCGTGGGCCGTCAGGAAACCTGGACTCGAATGATCCGTGGGTTTCCGCTTTGATCAGTTGCATCAGCCGATTGGCGGTTTGCGGATTTCGATGTCGGATCAGGAGTTGCCGCCGCACTTCAGTCAGCGCTGCCGACAATATCACCGGGCCAGCGCTGGCCGCCCGCAAGTGAATTTCCTCTTCTCGTTCCAAGTGCTCCATGATCAAGCGCGTAGTTGTTGCCACCGCGGGGTTGGGGCCGGCATTCGATCCAATGGCGTTCAGCGCCGATGAACGATCACCCGCAGCCCAGAATACGCCCACCACATGAGTTTCGGTTCGTTCTACCAACTGCCGGTATTTGAGTGACTCGCCAAACGGGCTGGCACTCGCACCGTTGATGTAAAACATTCGTCGCGGTTCGCGAGAAGAATCCGACCGTGAGAAAGGCGGCACCTGCCGTGCCGGGAAACTCAGCGGATCGTAGAAACAGCCATTTCCGCCGAGCAGAAGCCCATCGTACCGCACTGTTTCCAAACCACCAGGAGCGGCCCGACTGTCCCGGCAGCTGAGGATGTTGGCGGCTGATAGGGCGGGAGTGAATAGTAGCAGTAGCAGGCAGACGATCACCCATTGGTGACCGGCCAGGCCGATCATCACCACGTCGTATCTCCTTCGCACGGTGCTTGTTATTGCCGTTTTATTTTTCCGTGGGGTCAGGACTGGGCCGTCAGGTTGATGTTGCCCCGATCAAGCACCCAAGACTCTTTGATCCTGCCACGATTAGTATTGTGCCAATGCGGACATCGGCCAGGTCGGCGTGAGCTTAATGCCTGAATCACCGTGGTGAGTGGTTGAATGGCAAGATGGCCTGAACTCAGGGCTTCAATCGGCAGACGGTAAAGGTGGCGGATGATCTGGCTCAAGCATTTCAAGCCGATTGCGTTCACACTAATATGAAGAGCGTTAGCACGAGTTTAGACGAGTGAAAGTGATTCGACCGCAATCGGTGACCACCAAGCCGAACGGAAGGCGGAGATCGGTGCATCCATCGACCCATACCGCGCGTGATCGCCACCTGGTGCGAGATGTTTTGACCGCGTCCTCAGGCACGACGCAGCTTAGCCAGAGTTCGCAATGGGGGGCGGGCAGCCCTTTGCCGGCTCACGAGCGCGATTTTTTCGAGCCCCGGTTGGGCGTAGATCTCAGTCCGGTACGGGTTCACCCCAACACGCCATTGGCTGAAAACTTGGACGCCGATGCGGTCACAACGGGTGTCCACGTGGCTTTCGCTCCGGGCATGTACCAACCGGGATCCGGCGCGGGCCGGCACCTGATTGCGCACGAGCTGCAGCACGTGCTGCAGCAAGCTGGGGATTCCCAGGCCCCCGTATTGCAGCGTCGCAAACGCAAGAGCGCCAGCTCTCCCGTGCGCAACTTGTCTCAAGTCAAGCTGAACAAATTTTATAAAGATCTGAATGACGTATTCAAAAGCGCTTTGGGTATCTCAACGACCATTGGTTCCAGTCAGTTCACCTTTGGCGCCCCCGTCACTTTGCTGCCTTTAGTCAAGCAAGGCTCTTCCCAAACCTATAGCGAAGCACAAACTGCCGCTCAGGATCTGTGTCAACAGGCGCCGGCTCAACAATGCGGAGCCAATGCGCAATGTTTGGCGTTGCTCAAGAAGGCCCAAGCCAATCGTCAATATTGCGGCCCAGGCGGCACACCCACCAACGCGTTGATTGCCCAGTTTTTACCCCGCGGATTGGTAGCGCCGGGCCAGTCGGTTGCGCTTATCCGGACAGATCAGACCCGCGATGCCACGCTGGAAACCATGGTGCATGAGGCGGTTCACCTCTCCGCCAGCGCGCATTGGAAAGGGCAAACACAGCCGTCCCCGAAAGTTCGGCTGCATCCCAAAACCGGTGCACTCATGAGTTCCATACCCATTTGGGCCGATGAAGGGGCGACGCAGATCGTGACCCTTCAGATCATCAAAGCACTACAGGCCAAACCGGCCGGTTGGTTCAAGGGATACACCCCAAGCGGGTATCCGGACGAAGTGAAGAAAGTCGATGCACTGCTTGCAAAAAAAGGAAAGACCCGAGCTTGGCTGGCTAAAGTGTACTTTGCCACTGGCAAATCGGCACTGACGGATGTGATGGATTTTCAGTCCTGGTGCTGATACCACCTAATTGGTCATATCGCCGACCCTCGCACCCGCTATGGTCAACTGGACGGACAGACCAATTTTTGTGGCCGTGGGGCGCTGAACGTTGCTTTTCTCCGAGATGACTTGAAGGTACCTTGATGCTCGATAGAACAGAACGGAGCGAGCATGGATATTTGGGTCGATGCGGATGCCTGTCCCAAGGTGATCAAAGAGATTTTATTCAGGGCCGCCCGGCGCGCGGAGGTGATGGTCACTCTGGTAGCCAATCAACCTTTGCGGACCATGCCATCGCCTTTCATCAAGACGGTTCTAGTGCCGCCCGGGTTTGATGTGGCCGACAACCACATTGTGCAGCAAGTCAAGCGCGGCGACTTGGTGGTGACCGCCGACATTCCCTTGGCCGCAGAAGTGATCAACAAAGGCGCGCATGTCATCAGTCCGCGCGGGGAGGAGCTCACCGCGGAGAACATCCGGCCCCGTTTGAACATGCGGGACTTTCTGGAGGAGATGCGCAGTACCGGTCAGGTCACCGGCGGCCCTCCCCCGCTGTCCCAGAGCGACCGGCAGGCCTTTGCCAATGCCCTGGATCGTTTGCTCGCCAAGCGGGGTAATGGGTGAATTGTAAAGCCAAACCGATTCGAGACGTTCCAGCATCTATCCAAGAGGACGTAAACAAATGCCTTACGTGAATATCAAAATCACCAACGAAGGGGTAACCAAAGAACAAAAAGCCCAGTTGGTCAGCGTGCTGGGGAAAAACCCCCAGACCACCGTCGTGGTGATCGATGAAGTTGAAACCGACAACTGGGGTATCGGTGGCGAGTTAGTGACCGAAAGAAGAAAAAGTGCACCACGGTGACCGGCAAATAAGCAATCGCTTTGTCGGTCACAAGGGAATCTGGGCCAATTCAGTTAGAGCGCATGGTCAACCGAAGACAATTTTTGACCCTTGCGGGAGGCGCGGTTGTCACCGCGAATTCCACGCCAACGGACTTGGCAAAGCGACAGGCAACATCAACACTGACACGGGCCACCGCTGGATGCGATGTGGGTGTTGCTCTCGCAAGAGCTAATACTGAGGTATCCAAGCAACATGAACACGCCGCCGGATGCGTTTTTAAGTGGGGCACGCAGCTATTTTCTGTCGGCATCGACCGATTCACCTGGGCAATCCTTAAGCGGATAGCTCAATAGCATTGCAAGCCCACGAGTTTGAACGGCAGACCATCTCCTGTTTCAGCGCGCTTTACGGCTTTGAGCCCAAGCAGGCTCACTTCGAGTGAGTTTCTGTCGGTGTTCGGTGATGTACACAACCCCTCGTCCATTCAACACCCCGGGCACGATCACCTGTTCCCGCGATGCCGTCAACCTGCGGAGTTTTATTTCTTTGCCACTGCCAGCCACGCGTCGCTAAGGCCATACTCGATGACACAAGCTACCTTTTCGGGCTGTTGCGGCAGCATTTTCCGAATCTGGGGGTAAAGCGGGCCAAGGGACGTTCCAACACGCTCTGCTTCCGCCAGCCACCCGACAGCCTGGTTAAACGCTATTCGCTGGCGAAAAAGGATGTGGAAGAATGCCGCTCCATGCCCATATCGTAGCGATGCCACATGTGACAAGAAGCGGTGATCGATCGGTTTCTCGAGACCTGTCTCAAAGCCGCGCCTAGCCTCCTGGGCAGTGGATCCACGACATATAACGAGACTGTGGCGCACATGGAAAGACCGCCGATAGCCCGAGGGGGCTGCCGCTTCGGGCCTGATGGATGGGAAACGAGGATGGTCTACACATCTGCCAACGCGCCCAAATCCCTCGTGTTTCCGCTGAATTGGCCGACAAATTTACATCGGAGGACCTTAAGACCGGCCAAGGATGTCATCGGAAAGGATAGAAAACCGGTTCGTTAAGCGAACCTCACACCACCAAACCGACTTGGCAGTCCCCCAGGCGGGGTACTCCGAAGGCAGATGCAGATCCAAGCCTGCAGTGTCACACATGACCATCATCAATTGAGTCATGTCAACGAAAACATTGGCGCAAGTTGACGGCGCGCAGGTGCTTGGCAATAGTAAACCCAACAAGAATCACCATCCGTTGCGCAGTTGACGGATGAAGCGGGGAGATGAGCATGAGTGGGGATATGCCATCGGTGTGCGTAATCGGTGCCGGGTCCAGTGGTATTACCGCGTGCAAGAATTTTAAGCAACGCGGGATTCCTTTTGAGTGCATTGAGTCTTCGGATTGCATCGGCGGGATGTGGGTGCTGAACAATGCGGTGGCATTCAACGGCAAATCGTCAGCCTATCAGTCTTTGCATATCAACACCTCTCGTCGGCAGATGGCGTATGCCGATTTTCCCATGCCCGCCAATTACCCGGATTTTCCCAGCCACGAGCAGATCGTTAAGTATCTGAACGACTACGTGGACCATTTCGATCTGCGTACGCACATTCGCTTCAACACCACCGTGACCCATTGCCGAAGATTGGACAACGGCGTGTGGGAGGTCACTTTCGACAACGGAGAAACCCGGGAATACGACGCATTGGTGGTGGCGAATGGTCATCATTGGGATCCGTGCTGGCCCGAGCCCCGTTTTCCGGGTGTTTTCAACGGCGTAGAGATGCACGCCCACGATTACCTCAGCCCCACCCAGCCGCACGATTTGCGCGGCAAAAATGTGGTAATCGTGGGCATGGGAAACTCGGCGATGGACATCGCCTCCGAGTTGGGCCGGGGAGAAAATGCTCATCGGGTATTTCTTTCGGCCCGCACCGGCACGTACATCTTGCCCAAATATCTCTTTCACAAGCTGCCGATGGACCGCCTTGCACGGCACCCCAGCCAGACGCCAGGGCTTCTCGAGCGGATCAGCCATTTGATTCCTGCCCGTTTTAAGGACACTTTGAGCCAACCGTTGATGACGTTCGGCCTTAATTTGCTGGTCGGCCGTCCGGAACACTATGGGCTGCCGGCACCGAAAGGCTGGTTTGGGCAGCAGCACCCGACGATTTCCAGCGAGATACATATTCGTCTGGGCAGCGGCGATGTCACACCGAAACCGAACATCCAAGAACTGCAGGGTGATACGGTGAGCTTTGTCGACGGAACCCAAGAACGGGCGGACGCTATCATTTACTGCACTGGTTACAAGATCAGCTTCCCGTTTTTTGATTCGGATCTTATCCCCAGCCACGATAACGACATTGCGCTGTACATGCGGATGATGGATCCCTGCTATGACAATCTGTTCTTCTTGGGCTTAGTTCAACCGCTGTGCGCGATGATGCCCATCGCCGATGAACAGTCCAAATGGATGGCCGCCTACTTGGCGGGTGAATATCACACGCCGCCGCCAGAGGTGATGCGCCAGCGCATGGTGGACGAGCATGAAGCCACCAAACGCCGTTACATAAAAAGCCGCCGCCATACGATCCAGATCAACTGCCAGGAATATACCTATTCGCTATGGCGGGATCTCAACGAGGGCCGGAAGCGGGCCGCCTTGGCCGACCACCGCTTGCCAGTCGTCAACCGAACCCGCAACTCAATCACTCATACCCCCGAGGCCCCGGTCTTGGGAAAGCGGGTTTCTTGACGGCATCGTTTTCGACTGCTAAGTATTTACACTGATTGAACAATCGGTCGATTTTCCCGAGTGATTAAGGAAACAGCACGCAGAAATATCGCCTGTCGAATGGTTGGCCGATGGAACAACAACGCTTACCGGCAATCATCAACCGCTCATTTTTCAATGGATGTGACTGCTCGAACCGCGGAAGCAGTCCGTCAACTTCGTTGCACTCCCTGGAACTACGGCACATTCAATCGGGTTTGTGCCGCTCTTTTTGCCGCATATCAAACCGAAGTAGCGCAGACGCCTATTTTGAGCACTGAGTGTGGTTAAATGGGGTCTCGGCTTATTTCACGGCAGTCACAATAACGGCGCACCCCCAATCGCGCCCCTAGGGAAAGGAATAACCGATATGTGGCAACACTACCTTTTGGTCTATGGCGTCATCTTCGCCGCACACTTTCTCACCTACTTCATCATTTGCGGCGGTTACACACTGTGGGTTAATTCCCGCGACAAGCGCGGCATCGAAAAGAACTTTATCCACCCCAAGCGACCACATCCGCGCCAACGTCGGGCAGAGTTCGGCTGGTCGCTGATCGGTATTTTCATTTATGCCGCAATCGGCCTTTTGGTTTACATGGCCTGGGAAGCGGGCTATACCCGAATCTATACAGATGTTTCCGAGTATGGTTGGGGCTATTTCATACTGAGTATCTTCATCGGCCTGGCGATTCATGATGTGTATTTCTACTGTCAGCACTGGCTGCTACATCGCCGGTGGCTATACGAAAACATCCATGCAGTCCACCACCGCTCTTACAACCCGTCGCCTTGGGCCGCCTATTCTTTTCACCCCGTCGAGTCGATTCTGGAAGGCTTGATTCTGCCAGTGGTGATTTTCCTGGTGCCCATGCATATCGGCGCCATCGTGATCTTCAATGCCATACAAATGACGATCAACGCCATGGGACACACGGGCGTCGAGCTTTTCCCGAAAGGCTTCACCCGCCACCCACTCACGCGCTGGCTGACAACGTCCACCCATCACAGCGTTCACCACTCGCGTGTCCACTGCAATTACGGCATCTACACGAATTTTTGGGATTGGTTGTTCGGTACCAATCACCCGGAATACGACGAGGTCTTCGATAAGGCGGCATGGAGCAGTGACAACGCCAATGCGGACGCTTCGGTAACCAACCCCCGAACGTAGTCGTCGTCCGCGCGGTCGGCCATTCGCAGCGGCCCCAAAACTGGCGGCTGACATTGACTTTGGCCAATCGCCGTGGCTAGTTTATGGCGTTTAACGCGGGCGGCATGGGCTCGGCACGAACCGATCATCACTCGTCTGTCGTCTGATTCGCGCTTTGCTCGGAGCATGTCCCGGGCGAGCATCGGGACCGGGCCGACTCATGCAAACTCTAAGCCCGGGATCGCGAGAATCTGCGGCGAGGATGATTTCACACAGAGCAGACCAGGCGGGGAGTATCGACTTGTTTCACACGATTCGAGTTGGGTTGTTGCTGGCCCTATTGTGGCTGGTGCTTTCCGGCCACTTCGACCCGCTGTTGTTAAGCCTCGGCGTCGTCTCGGTCTGTCTTTCGGCGTGGATTTCTCACCGCATGGATGTGGCTGATCACGAAACCTTCATGCTCCGCTTCGGTCCCGGTTTGGTTTTGTACTGGTTGTGGCTACTCCGGGAAATCGTCCACTCCAACATTGACGTCACCCGGCACATTCTGCGACCTCAACTGGCCATCACCCCCACCATACGGCGTGTTCCGGCAACCCAGGGCACCGAGTTAGGTCGGGTGATTTTCGCTAACTCGATCACCCTGACACCGGGCACCGTGTCGTTGGAAGTTGAGCGCCAACATATTCTAATTCATGCCATTTCTCGCGATGCGGCCGCCGGTTTGGCCGAAGGCGACATGGACCGGCGCGTGACCGCCTTGGAGTCGAAATAATGGCGCTCAACGCGGCCGCGGCAGCGATTATCGTGACCATGATCCTGGCGTTAATCAGAGCCCTGCTCGGACCGACGATTTACGATCGCATCCTGGCCGTGAATTTGTTCGGTACCAAAACCGTACTGGTGATCGCCGTCGTCGGTTTCCTGGCCGGTCGGCCGGAGTGGTTAGACATCGCGCTGGTCTACGCGCTGATCAACTTTATCGGCACCATCGCCGTGTTGAAGTTCATGCAACGGCTCGATTTCGGGCTTTCCGGCCAAAAACCACCCGGGGACGAATCATGATCTCCGTGATCACGTACCTTGCCTCGAGCCTGTTGTTGGTCACGGGCGCGTTCTTCCTGGTCGTGGGGGGTATCGGTATTCTGCGTTTCCCGGATTTCTTCACGCGGCTTCATGCTGCCGGCGTGAGTGAGACCTTGGGAACGTTTTGCCTGCTTCTCGGGCTGTTACTGCTCGGCGGCGGATGGCTCGTTTCGGTCAAGCTACTGTTGATTATGCTGTTTCTGTGGCACACCAACCCGACTTCCAGCCATGCCCTCGCCAAAGCGGCCCTGCACGACGGCTATCAACCCAAAGCCGCGTTCGAGGAGGACGAGTCATCGAAAACCTCATCGTAATTTCCCTGCTGACGCTGTTAGGTGTTACCGGCGTGGCGATCATGCGCCTGAAAAGCGTGGTGGCGGCGGTGATGCTATCCGGCATCTACAGCTTGCTCTCCGCAGGGTTGTTTGTGGTCATGGATGCGGTAGATGTCGCTTTTACCGAAGCGGCGGTGGGTGCCGGCGTGTCAACGGTGTTGTTACTGGGAACGCTCTCCCTGAGTTCCCGCAGCAGCAAGACCCCGACGCATACGCCGTTCATTCCCCTGGCGGTGGTGACGATTACCGGCGCAGCCTTGGTGTATGGCACCTTGGACATGCCCCATTACGGGGATCCTAACGCACCGGTCCAACAACATGTGGCACCGCGCTATCTGAACGAATCGGCCAAAGAAGTCGGGCCGCCCAACGTGGTGACCTCGGTACTGGCCAGTTATCGAGGCTATGACACGCTGGGTGAAACAACAGTGGTGTTTACCGCCGCAGTGGGTGTGTTGGTGATTCTGCGCGGGCGACGCCGGCGCAAAGCGAATACCGAGGCCTCGTCATGACCGAACAATTGATCCTGCGGGTGATTGCTAAGCTCCTGATACCGTCGATTCTGCTGTTCGCCTTATATGTACAGTTTCATGGCGACTACGGTCCCGGGGGCGGGTTTCAGGCGGGTGTGATTTTCGCCTCGGGATTCATCCTCTATACGCTGGTGTTCGGTCTGGATAAAACTCAGCAGGTTTTGCCACCGCGCCTTTTGGAGACTCTGGTTGCGCTAGGTGTTCTGCTCTATGCCGGCGTCGGCATCGCCACCATGTTGCTCGGTGAGAACTTTCTGGACTACGACGTGCTGGCCCACGATCCCAAGCATGGCCAGCATTTGGGCATCATACTGGTGGAACTGGGCGTGGGTATCACCGTTGCCGCCGTGATGATCGTGATTTTTTCCGCCTTTGCAGGAAATGAATAGGCCATGTTTCCACTCGGTTTGTACAGCTACTGGATTGTCATTCTGTTGATGATGACCGGTTTTTATATGGTCATCTCGCGGGGAAATCTGATAAAAAAAATCATCGGGCTCAATATTTTCCAAACATCGGTATTTATTTTCTACATCAGCTTGGGAAAAGTCGCCGGCGGCACGGCGCCCATTCTGGATGAGGGGATCGAGATATACTCCAACCCACTTCCCCATGTGTTGATTCTTACCGCGATCGTGGTCGGCGTTTCCACCACGGCCCTGGCAGCGGCGCTGGTTGTGCGAATTTACGAAGCCTACGGCACCATCGAGGAAGACGAGATTCACGAGCAGGATGCTACTTTGTGATCGCCACCCATCTATCGATACTTCAAGTCGTTCTTCCCCTGGTCGCCGCACCTTTGTGTGTGTTGGCGAGACGTCCGGGCCTGAGCTGGCTGATCACGTTGATCGTGGTCTGGCTTTGTCTGGGCGTGGCCGCTTTGCTGCTCAATCACGCCGTCCATATCGGTCCGATCAGTTATGAGTTAGGTGGCTGGCCGCCCCCCTGGGGCATCGAGTATCGAATCGATGTTCTCAACGCCTTCGTGTTGCTGCTGGTCTCAGCCATCGGGGCCATTGTGCTGCCGTTTGCACGCGACAGCGTGCTGGAGGAGATCGGGCCGGATCGTGCCTACCTATTTTACGCCAGCTTGTTGCTCTGTATGACCGGTCTGTTGGGCATGGCGGCGACAGGCGATGCCTTTAACGTGTTTGTCTTTTTGGAGATTTCTTCTCTTTCCTCTTACATTCTGATCAGCATGGGTCGCGACCGGCGAGCACTCACTTCGGCCTTTCAGTACCTGATCATGGGTACCATCGGCGGGACATTCGTATTGATCGGGATCGGCTTCATGTATGCCGCCACCGGCACTTTGAATATGGCCGATCTGGCAGAGCGGCTCCCCCTGGCCGGGGATTCGAGGACCGTGCGAGTCGCCTATGCGTTTTTCATCGTCGGCGTGTCGCTGAAGATGGCGTTGTTCCCCTTGCATCTGTGGTTGCCCAACGCCTATGCGTTTGCACCCTCGGCGGTCACCGTGTTCCTCGCCGCCACCGCAACCAAAGTCGCCGTATACATCATGCTCCGGTTCACCTTCGATGTATTCGGCCTGAATATCGCGTTTTCCGAGAGTCCGCTGGAAACCTTGCTGGTCTTACTGTCCGCAGTCGCGGTCATCGCGGCGTCAGTTTCGGCGATCTTCCAGGAAAATGTTAAGCGCAGTTTCGCGTATTCCAGCGTGGCGCAAATCGGCTATATCATGCTTGGAATCGCGCTTTTGAATATTACCGGCCTCACTGCGGGAATTTTGCATCTGTTCAATCACGCCTTGGCCAAAGGCGCGATCTTCATGGCGCTGGGCTGCGTTTTTCTGCGGACGCGCTCGATACGGCTCCCGGACATGGCCGGCCTGGGGCAGCAAATGCCCTGGACTATGGCGGCTTTTGTCGTCGGTGGACTGAGCCTCATCGGCGTGCCGCTCACCGTCGGATTCATCAGCAAGTGGTATTTAATCCAAGCGACCTTGGAACAAGGACTCTGGCCCATCGCGGTTTTGGTGTTGGTGGGATCACTGCTGGCCGTGATCTATGTGTGGCGAGTGGTTGAAACGGCGTACCTACAAGAACCGGCAGAGGGACGTCCGCGTTATCAGGAAGCCCCCCTATCGATGTTGCTCCCCACCTGGGTGATGGTGCTGGCCAACCTTTATTTTGGCATCCATACCAGCCTGACGGCGGGCACGGCCCAACACGCGGCTCAGCTACTGATGGGCATTGGATCATGACGCCGGAAATCGCTATCGCCCTCGCCGTTTTCGCCACGCCCTTGGCCTCAGTTCTGATCGTTCTGACCGGTCGCTGGCCCAATCTGCGCGAGTTGGTGACCATGACCACGGCAGTGGGTCTTTTCGCCACGGTTTTGACCTTGCTCCCCATTGTTCAGTCGGGCATCCGCCCGGCGTTGGACGTGTGGGAAATCCTGCCGGGGTTGTCGCTTGCGTTTGAAGTCGAGCCACTGGGCATGCTGTTCAGCCTGGTGGCATCGGGTCTTTGGATCATGACAGCGATCTACGCCGTGGGTTACATGCGCGGTCACCATGAATCTAACCAAACCCGCTTTTTCGCCTGTTTCCCAATCGCCATCGCCAGCGCCATGGGCATCGCCTTCGCGGCGAACATGTTCACGTTGTTTATTTTCTATGAAGTGCTGACAATATCGACCTATCCCTTAGTGGCACATCAAGGCAATAGCGACGCCAAACGCGGCGCCCGTGTGTACCTCGGGCTGCTCATCGGGACATCCATCGGACTGCAATTGTTGGCCATCATCTGGACCTGGATGGCAACCGGCACCTTGGATTTTCGTGAAAACGGCATTCTTGCCGGCCATGTGAGCGAAGCGGCCATACCGATTCTTTTGGCGCTGTATATGTTCGGCATCGGCAAAGCGGCGTTGATGCCTTTCCACCGCTGGTTGCCCGCCGCCATGGTGGCCCCAACGCCCGTAAGCGCCCTACTCCATGCGGTGGCCGTGGTAAAGGCCGGTGTGTTCACCGTGTTGAAGGTGGTGGTCTACATCTTCGGCATCGACCTGCTAGCGGATACTGGCGCCGCCACGTGGCTGAGTTACGTCGCGGTGTTCACGCTGATCAGCGCATCCTTGGTGGCCATGACCAAAGATAACCTGAAAGCCCGATTGGCATATTCGACCGTGAGTCAGTTGGCTTACATCGTGCTGGGTGCATCGCTGGCCACCAGTTGGGGAATTATCGGTGGCGGCATGCACATCGCCATGCACGCCTTCGGCAAGATCACTCTGTTCTTCTGCGCCGGCGCGATCCTGGTCGCAGAGCACAAAACGCAAATCAGCCAGCTGAACGGTATCGGCAAACGCATGCCCATTACCATGACCGCATTCTTCATCGCTGCGGTGAGTATCATCGGGCTACCGCCAACCGGCGGAACCTGGAGCAAGTGGTTTTTGGCGCTGGGCACGGTCGATGGGGAACAGTTCTTTTTGTTAGCCGCCCTGATGATTAGCTCCTTACTCAACATCGCGTACTTGATGCCGATTCCGGCCCGCGCTTTTTTCATGCCAGACAAACACGGCGAGGTCAGCGCGTTCAAGGAGGCGCCGTTGGCCTGCGTGGTCCCGCTGTGCCTCACGGCGCTGGGCTGCTTGGCACTATTCTTCTTTTCAGAGCCCATTGTCGAACTGCTGACACCGATTACAGACCAAGCCGGAGGTGCCCTGTGAGCGCCTTGACTCGCCTTACCAGCCGGATGGGACCGCTCGCGGGCTGGATCGTCGCACTCGGCGTTTTGCTCGTCGGTTCCGAGTTGCTCTATCACAAACACCCCTACTTCGCCCTGGAGAAAATCCCCGGCTTTTATGGACTGTTTTCGGTGCTCGCCGCACTGGCACTCATAGGCGTGGCCGCCGCAGTCGGAAGCGCACTGCGCCGCCCGGAGGATACCTATGATTAGCGGTCTTCCGTGGGGTCTGCCGCCGGGTTGGGTGCTGATCCTTGGCGCATTTCTGATCCCCTTACTGCCACGACCTATCAAGACCAGCTATCTGGCGATCTTGCCGTTGGTGGGCATCTACCATCTGGGCATGATCGATGCCAGCTCGATTGGCATACTGCGGCTTACCGGTCACGATCTGACGCTGGCTCGCGTCGACGGGTTATCTCGCATTTTTGCTTACATTTTTTCAGTCGCTGCGTTTTTCGGCATGGTCTACGCCCGGGCACTGCGGGATGATCGGCAACATATGGCAGCCCTGGTCTATGCCGGAAGCGGTATCGGGGCCGTTTGCGCGGGTGATTTGATCTCCCTATTCGTCTATTGGGAGTTAACCGCGTTGGCGTCGGTTTTCCTGATTTGGTGCCGCGGGGGCGAACGGGCGTTCCGGGCGGGCATGCGATACCTGATGATCCAGGTCGGTTCGGGCGTGATCCTGCTCTCCGGCCTGGTGGTCCGCTATCTCGGGACAGGCGATTTGAGCTTCGGCAGTATCGACCCTGCAAGCCCCGGGGCGATGCTAATTTTACTCGCGTTCGGCATCAAGGCCGCCTTCCCCTTGCTCCATACCTGGCTGACCGATGCTTACCCCGAGGCCACACCAACGGGCACGGTGTTCTTAAGCGCATTCACGACCAAACTCGCGATCTACGGACTGGCGCGGGGATTTGCTGGAACCGAGCTTTTGATACCCATCGGGGTGGCGATGGTGTTTTTTACGCTGCTCTACGCCCTACTGGAGGACGATCTGCGGCGGGTGCTCGCCTACAGCTTGGTGAATCAACTGGGGTTCATGGTGATCGCGGTGGGATTAGGCACCGAGCTGGCCATCAATGGCGTTGCGGCCCATGCGGTCAGCCACATTTTGTACAAGAGCCTTTTATTCATGACGATCGGTGCCGTCTTGTTCCGGACCGGCACAGCGAAAGCTTCGGAATTGGGTGGACTTTATCGCTCCATGCCATTGACGCTGCTGTTCTGCGCCATCGGCGCATTGGGCATGTCGGCACCCCTGTTTGCAGGCTTTGCCAGTAAATCTCTGATTTTGTCCGCCGCTGCCAAAGAGCACGAGTTAGGCATCTGGCTGACCTTGCTGTTCGGCTCGGTGGGCGTATTCCTGGTCGCCGGAATCAAGGTGATTTGGTTTACATTTTTCGGTTCGGACAAAGGCTTTCGCTGCCGCGAGGCGCCCGTCAGCATGCTGCTGGGAATGGCCCTGACGGCGGTCGCATTGATCGTGTTGGGCATCAAACCCAATTTACTCTATGGGGCATTGCCGTATCCGCTGGATTATGAGCTCTACACCCTGGAACATGTCATCACTCAGATCCAATTGCTGGTGTTCACCGGCCTGGCGTTCGCCATCGCGTTACGGTTGGGTTTGCTAAAGCAAAAAGCCGGGACGCTGCTCGATGCGGATTGGCTCTACCGCCGCGGTTTACCGGTGACGATGATGGCCCTGGTGAAACCCGTCGACCGCATGTGGCATCGATCGACGGACTTGACGCTAACCCTCTTTGGTCACGTGCGGCGTCGCTTGGAATATCACTACAGCGAAGAAGGTCGGCTGTCCGAAACGTGGCCTACGGGACGTATGGTGCTTTGGGTCGCCAGCCTGTTGGCCGCCTATCTCTTGCTCTACCAGTTCTAAGCTATTGTATCTGTTCGGCCGGAGTCGGCTCTGTTTCCACTGCCAACCAGACGCAACGGCCGTCGCTGGCCTTTTCAATGGACTCGAGCACGCGCTGGTGCTCTGACAATTCCGCTTCTGTCGCCCGAATCACACGAAAACTGCGGCCTTTGCGATCAATGCGCCCGCCCATTTCCGACTGACCGGCATTTCGGGTGGTATGGCCCTTGCCTTCCAACGAAAGGTCCACTTGGCCGCCGGTCATGGCCAGATACACTTCCGCCAGTATCTGTGCATCCAACAACGCGCCGTGGAGTTGCCGCTGACTGTTGTCGACTTCGTAACGTTTGCACAGGGCGTCCAGGTTGTTCCGCTGCCCCGGGTGCAAGCGACGCGCCATTTGCAATGTATCTACTACCTGGCAACGCGCCGTGATATCGGCAAGGGAGGATTGGGCGCGTTGAAGCTCGCCGTTTATGAAACCGAGATCGAAGGCGGCATTGTGAATGACCAACTCGGCATCGCCGACAAATTCCAGGAATTCATCAACGATGTCGGCAAAACGCGGTTTATGCGCCAAATCCGCCAGCGTAATACCGTGCACTTCGATCGCCGCTTCATCGATCTCCCTTTCGGGGTTCACCAAGTGACGCAAGTTTCGACCGGTGATCCGGCGATTGATGATCTCAACGCAACCGATTTCGATCACCCGATGGCCTTCGGAAACCTCCAGCCCCGTCGTTTCCGTATCCAGTACAATCTGACGCACCCTATCTCTCCATCGTGGCGCTATTCGCCCTGGGGACGATCATTTCATCGATGGCTCGGTTCGCAAGCCCATCGGCCCGTTCGTTTTCGGGATGACCGGCGTGCCCTTTGACCCAGTGCCAATGTATGTCGTGCCGCTGACTGGCGGCATCAAGCCGTTGCCATAGATCCATGTTCTTAACCGGCTTTTTCGATGCAGTCCGCCAATTGCGGGCTTTCCACTGCGGTAGCCACTGAGTAATGCCGTCCCGAACGTAACGCGAATCCGTATGCAGATGAACATGGCAACGCTCTTTGAGCGCGGACAAGGCCTCAATGGCAGCGGTTAATTCCATGCGGTTGTTGGTGGTGTCCGGTTCTGCACCGTAGATTTCCCGCTCATGTGGGCCAAAACGCAACAGCGCACCCCATCCGCCAGGCCCCGGGTTACCTCGACAAGCCCCATCCGTGTAGATATGCACCTCTTTCAATCGCGCCTCTCCCGCGCCGCATTGACCGTAGACGAACCGACCCACTGGCCAAAAGGTTGCCGCTGCGGCCGCCACCGGGGTCGCAAAGGGGTGATCGCTTTCACCCGCTTCTGCGCTACCACAAGATAGGCAGCGCCCAAGTGCGGCCAGAAACGCCGCCCCCAGGTTTCCATAAATCGCAGTCGGTTGAGCATACCGGCTTGCCGAACGGGCGGCCGGTACATAAAGCGTTCGACCGATTGGATCTCATAGCCAAGTAATGTCAGCCAGTCGGTCACCCGCCCTTCGGAGATGTATCGATCACACCAGGCACTGCCACCACGCTGCCCGAGCGCGAGGCGGGGAATACCCCAAAGACTAAACGGATTCAGCCCCAGTACCACCACATGGCCATCCGGGATGAGAATGCGATCGATTTCTCGCAGCACATGATGAGGCCGCTCGGCCCGCTCCAGCGTATGAGGCAGAATGACCGCGTCGACGCTTCCCGACGCGAAAGGCAAATGCCTGGGCCGGGCGACCAAATCCGGTCGGTGTTCGCCGTAGTCCGATCCGGGCGCGAACATCAGAAACGAGTTGAGCACCCGGCTTTGGCCCAGTAGTTCGCGTTCTGGTCCCCAGTAACCCAGCTGAACCGCGTAAAATCCGTACAAATCAGGTAGATGTTCTGCGAGCACGGACAGCTCGGCCGCCCGCAAACATTCGCCGAGGGGCTGATGCAGCCAAGTGCGCAAAGCCCGGTCCTTGTTTGAAACCACCTCATCGACCCCACAGAGTCAGTTCATGGGACATCAGTATTGATAAAGCTTGTGAGGGATTCAACCGATAACGAGCTTATACCGTCGGCCAAATTGACCGGCCAGACCCGGCCTGTCAGGATAACGCGATGTTCGAGATAGCAGCCATTCCGGCATTCCGGGATAACTATATCTGGCTCATCCGACGTACCGACCGAACGGACGCGTACATTGTGGACCCGGGCGACGCCGATGCCGTGAGACGACACCTGAACGCGCAGGGACTCACCTTGCGCGGCGTGTTGGTGACGCATCACCACCCGGACCACACGGCCGGTATTCCCGACTTGGTCAGGGAACAGAAAATTCCGGTGCTGGGGCCCGCGCGGGAGCGAGTGCCCTATTGCACTCGGCGGCTGGAAGACGGCGAAACCGTGACCCTTCCGGAGCTTGACCTGGCGTTGGACATCTTGTGGACGCCCGGGCATACGAAAGGTCATATCGCGTTCCATAGTGCCGCCCACGGGTTGTTGTTTTGCGGCGACACCTTGTTTAGCGTCGGTTGTGGCCGCCTGTTCGAAGGAACGGCCGCTCAAATGCAGCAATCGCTGAGTCGATTGCGAGCGCTACCGGACGAAACCCGAATTTACTGTGCCCACGAGTATACGCTCTCGAATCTGAAATTTGCGTTGGCGGTGGAGCCGGTCAACGAAGACCTGCAACAACGCTTGCTCGCGGTAAAAAAAATGCGGGATGGAGGTCAACCGTCGCTTCCATCCCAGATAGGTCAGGAACGCCTGACCAACCCATTCTTACGATGGGACCACCCGGACGTGGTTCGAGCGGCGGAACAACACGCTGGACGCGAGCTCAAAGATGACGTAACCGTGTTTGCCACACTGCGTCACTGGAAAGATCACTTTTAACAATCAAAATCCAATCGAAAAAATAACGAATGCGGCATCTCCATTTTTCGACCCGACCCTCTTCGGCTTGGCGTATTATTTCTCTGGTTGTGGTACTGATGAGTGCTTATGGGTGTGCGCCGGCCCCAACGCGCCCGAGCGAACCGATCGCTGCACCACCGGTGGTGGCTGCAGAAACCACCCCATCTCCGCAAACGCGCGCAAATGACCCGACTTCTACGCGACAAACCACCCAAACGCCATTGCCAGCCCCCACCGAGCCTGAGAATCTTTGGGGCCGTATCCGTTCCGGCATGGCACTGCCGGAAGGACATGACGCGCGCATTCAAAACGAGCTGGAGACGTATTCCGCCCGTGCGGTCGAGACCATCCTGGCACGCGCGGAACCCTATCTTTATCTGATCGTTGCGGAAATCCAACAGCGTGGCTTACCGATGGAGATCGCGCTGTTGCCGGCGGTGGAAAGTGGCTTTGATCCGCTCGCTTACTCCTCCGGACGAGCTGCGGGCTTGTGGCAATTCATTCCGTCGACAGGCGCCCATTTGGGACTCAAACAAAGCTGGTGGTATGACGGACGCCGCGACGTGGTAATGTCCACGCGGGCGGCCCTGGACTACCTGGAGTACCTGGTTCAACGCTTCGATGGCGACTGGCTGCTGGCATTGGCCGCATACAACGCGGGAGAAGGCACGGTCAGCCGCATGATGAAACGCCAGCAGGAACGCGGGCGTGCCACGGACTATTGGAGCCTGCCGCTGTATGAAGAGACTCGCCGCTACGTTCCGCGATTGCTGGCTTTTCGCGAAATGGTCTCCCGCCCGGACGAATTCGGCATCGAACTTCCTGACATCGCCAACAAAGCCAAGGTTGATACCGTCAACACGGACGGTCAGATTGATTTGGCACTGGCCGCTGAGATCTCAGGTGTGCCTCTCGAGGAAATCTACACCTTCAATCCGGGGCTGAATCGCTGGGCCACCGACCCCGCTGGACCCCACCACCTGTTACTTCCGATCGATTCCAGCGAAAAACTGGCCGACGGTTTGAAAGAACTGCGACCGGATCAACGAATCAGCTGGAAGCGACATCACGTTCGCGCCGGCGATACCTTAAGCCAACTGGCGAAACGTCATCACACCACCGTAGCCGTCATCCAAGAGATCAACGACCTTTCAGGGTCGCGCATCCGGGTGGGCGACTACTTATTGCTACCAACACCGGCCAAGCGCGGCCATCCTCACACCGAGCGTGACCAGGCACTGGCGGCCCGGCAAGGCAATACGCCCAGCCAGAAAACTGTGAATTACACTGTGCGATCCGGCGACTCGCTCTGGCAAATCGCCCGCCGACACGGCGTGACCACTGAAGCACTGACCCGCTGGAACAACCTAGACCCTCAAACCATCATCCAACCCGGTCAAAGCCTAAAAATTCTGAGCTACGCACCACTGGCACAGTCGCCCACAAACCGCAAACACCTGCAAACGATTCGCTATCGAGTCCGCAAGGGCGATTCACTCTACCGTATCGCCAATCGGTTCAACGTAACCGTTAAAGACCTACGGGCTTGGAACAATTTACAGCAGCGGTATCTTTATCCGGGCCAAAAACTCGTCATTCATATCGACGTGGTGGCACAATCCGGCTCTTGAGTGACCAAGCTCGCCACCCGCTTCGGCAGTGCCGCCAGTCATTGATGCTCGCCTCGCTTGAAAAGCGCCGGAATTGTAATTAAGGTTCTGCGATCTCGGTTTCGCCGGACCAACACAGGTGAACCGCCCATTGGATGATCACGCAAACAGTGAGAGAGGAACCGCCGCATGGGTTTTCTAGCCGGCAAAAGGGCTTTGATCGTGGGTGTAGCCAGCAATCGATCGATTGCTTGGGGTATCGCCAAAGCCATGCACCGCGAAGGTGCTGAACTCGCTTTCACTTACCAAGGCGACAAGCTGAAGGACCGCGTGATCGCCATGGCGGCGGAATGTGGTTCTGAGTTGTGTTTTCCGTGTGATGTCTCAAGCGACGACGACATCCAGAACGTATTCGACGCGCTGGGCAAACACTGGGACGGGCTGGATACGATCGTTCATTCCGTCGGATTTGCGCCGCGGGATCAACTCGAAGGGCGATTCATCGACTCGGCAACGCGAGAAGGTTTCCGCATCGCCCACGACATCAGTGCCTATAGCTTCGTCGCCTTGGCCCAAGCGGGCTATCCCATGATGAAAGGGCGTGGCGGCTCGCTATTGACTCTCACCTATGCCGGCGCGGTTCGCGCGATTCCCAACTACAACGTCATGGGGCCAGCGAAAGCCAGCCTGGAAGCCAGTGTCCGATTCCTCGCCCAAGACCTCGGTCCCGAAGGGATACGCGTCAACGCGATTTCCGCCGGGCCGATCAAAACCCTGGCCGCTGCCGGCATCAGCGGGTTCCGAGGCATGCTCTCGCGCGCGGAAGAATCGGCGCCTCTGCGCAAAAACGTCACCATCGATGAGGTGGGTAACGTCGCGGCATTTTTATGCTCGGATCTGGCATCGGGTGTAACCGGTGAGGTCACTTACGTCGATGCCGGCTACAACATCCTCGGTATCGTCGGATAAGGGGAACCCGACTCAAGCACTCGACGCTGGTTGCGGCTGAAGCACGTTCGTTTCGCCGCGCCAGCGGGCCACGATCACCGCGCCGCAGGTGTCGCCAAATACGTTGACCGCAGTGCGGCTCATGTCCAAAATCCGATCGACCGCCAGGATCAGCCCCAGGCCTTCCAATGGGAGGCCTACCATGGTCAGTATGACTGCGATAGCGACTAAACTGGCCGAGGGAATGCCGGCTACGCCAATAGACGTCAACAACGCCGTCAGCAGGATGGCAAACTGCTCACCTAGACCCAGTGACAAGCCATACGCCTGGGCGATAAATAGCGCGGCAACGCATTCAAACAAAGCTGTTCCGTCCATATTGACGGTTGCCCCCAGCGGAAGCACAAAACTGCTGGTTTTGTTCGAGACCCCGGCCCGCTCTTCGACGCACTCCAAGGTGAGCGGCAGCGTGGCCGAAGAAGAACTTGTCGAAAAGGCCGTCAACAACGCCGGCGCGACAGCCTTGAAATGGCGAATCGGCGACACGCCGGCGAGCACCACCAAACAGGCCGGAAGAACAACCAACATGTGGACCGCCAGAGCCGAAAGCACGGTGACCATAAACCAGGCCAATGGGCGAATGGCGCTTATGCCCGTCTTGGCCGCAACCGCCGCCACCAGACCAAACACGCCGATGGGCGCAAAACGGATCACCAAATCGGTGATCCTCATCATGATCTCGTACAGGCCCTGCCAGAAATTCCGTTGAGCGGTTCGAAGATCATCGCGACCCAATCGGCTGATGAAAAACCCGAACAACAAGCTAAAAAAAATCAAACCGAGCATTTGCCCCTCGGCGGCGGCCGCGACGATATTCGGCGGAACCATCCTCAAAAAAATCGCGACGACATCACCGGCGTCTCGCCCCTGGACCCGCTCGGTGACGGTGGCGGTGTCTTCCGACAGCCCGATCACCTCGCGTGCCGGCTGACCGTCTACGATTCCGGGTTCGATGACATTGACCAGCGCAACTCCAATCGCCACGGCGATCAGTCCGGTGCCGAGGTAGTACGTCACGGTCCACAGCCCCAGCTTTCTCAAATTGTCCCCACCACTAAGATTCATCACGCCACAGATGATGGAAGAAACAATCAGTGGGACCACGAGCATTTTGAGGGCATTGAGGAACAAAGTACCCAGAAACTCATACAAGGATAGCCACCGAATCCCGAGTATTTCGGCTTCGGTTCCGCTCAATGTGCCAGCAGCCACGGCAAGTATGAGGGCAATAAAAATCTGCGAGTGCAGAGCGAGCTTCACCTTCATGACTTTGTCGCCCTCACTGCCAAGCGCTGCTGCTAGAGGCGATCAGGGTAAACCTGAACGTCTTGTCGTGCACGAAGATCTCGGACGTAGCCATCCAACTCAGCCACTGCAGCACTCCGCGCGAGTTGGGCACGGAGCGCCTCCCGGGCTTCGGCTCCGACTGAATCGGGATCACCCGCTTCAACCCCCCGGACGATCACGATTCCGATTCCTTGATCGTCCGGCAATTGAACACGCAAGCGGGCTGTCTGCCCCTGTTTTGGCGCGACAATCTCAAACGCCGCGCGTGCAATCGAAGGAGAAACCGCGTCGCTCGCGGCTCTCCCGATCCAACCCAAGGCCTCGACCTCGACACCGTCCTGACTCAGACTGTCCGGATCAGCTCCTTCTCTAAGAGCCTCCCGGAGACGATCGTAGGTCGCGTCCATCAATTCCTGGGCGCGCTGCTGTCGGACCGCCTGTTCTACTTGGTCAGCCACCCGCTCAAACGGAAGCGGCTTGGGAGATTCATGGACAGCCAAGCGAAATACCACCAAGCGGCCGTCATCCAGCGTCACCATAGGGCTATTGACCCCCAGCTCCAGGAGCTCCTGCGAAAACACCACCTCCCGCACAGCAGAATCGGCACCGATACCCGTACCGAAATCCCGCTTGATCCAGTCAGAACGCTGAATCGGTAACGCCAGTTCATCGGATACGGGTTGCAGAGAACCGGGGTTCTCAAAGCTGATCGCGTCCAAACGCTCAGCGTAGTCCTGTATCCGCTCCTGGGCTAACTCCTGGCGATACGCCCGCGCCAACTCATCGCGAACGTCCTCAAAGCTGGCGGTCTTCGGTGCATCGATCTGTTCAACAAACACAATATGGAAACCATATTCCGTCATCACAGGACCGCCGAGTTCACCTACATTCAGTTCGAATGCCACGGGATCCAGGGCGGCCGGCAAGACACCGGGGACAACCCATCCAAGATCGCCACCCTCGATATTCGAGTCGCTGTCCTCCAAGTAGCCCTCGACAATTTCGCTGAAAGAGCGCCCCTGGGCTAAGGCGTCGTCCACCTGAGAGAAAACCGCTTGGGCTTTTTCCTCACCGAGCGATTCCTGCAACAGGAGGTAGCGGATTCGTCGGCGCTCCGGCGCACCAAAGCGTTGCTGTTCGGTTTGATAACGCGACCGCAGCATCGCTTCATCGAGTTCGATTTCAGCAGCAATCTCCGCGGGATCAAGCTGAACATAGTCGATCTGGGCGCGCTCCTCGGTCACAAACTGATCACCATTCTCGTCGAAGTATGTTTGGACATCCTCACCGGAAATGGACGCCTGCGCCTCAAAATAGGAACCGATGATGCGAACAAGGACGACATCCCGGCGTTCTTGTTGCAATTCAAGGAAAGTCGTCAGCTCCGCGCCAGTCGCCATTGAGGTGGCCTCGATACCTCCATTGAATTGCTCCCGTCGAATGGCCTGACGCAGCTCCTGCTCAAAACCTATGGTCGTATAGCCTTGAGATGCCACCCATTGTTGGTAACGCTCGGAGGAAAATCGGCCATCCACTTGGAATATGGGAATCTCATAGATTTGCTGCGCCAACTGACTTGATGAAACCGCAAATCCCTCACGCGCGATGTGGCCGTTCAACAGCGCATCGGTCACCAGGGCCTCGAGCACCTGCTGTTTCAGTAGATCCTCGTTGATCAACTCCGGCCGAAAGGCATCACCGTACATATTTTGCAATTGCCGCAGTTGCCGCTGATAGGCCCGCGCGAACTCGCTTCGGGATATTTCCCAATCGTGGGATTCGGCCAAAACCGCTTCACCCGGCCCGGTGAAATAGCTGTTGATTCCCCACAGCGCGAAGCTCAGTGAGATAAGGACGACAATGGTTCCGGTAATGAGTCCGCTGGCTCGATCTCGAATGGCTTGAAGCATGACGCAATCTCAGGCTGATATCTCGATGAGTCGGGATGTGCTTCCGAGTTACCGAGAACCCTAACCCCCGTCCGGCGGGAGTCATCAGTCGACTGCGCGACAGCAAAGGATCTGGGTAACCAAGAACGTCAGATAGCAATCAGGAGAAGAAAAATCCCGCACAACAAAAAGGGCGCCTCATTTCGAAGGCGCCCCATGAATTCTGGCGGAGTGGACGGGACTCGAACCCGCGACCCCCGGCGTGACAGGCCGGTATTCTAACCAACTGAACTACCACTCCATTCTCACTGGTGGGTGCTGAGGGACTTGAACCCCCGACATTCGCCTTGTAAGGGCGACGCTCTCCCAACTGAGCTAAGCACCCGCAGAAAGCGCGTTAGTTTAAGGAATCTTTGAGCGCTTTACCAGCCTTAAATGCAGCGCTTTTGCTTGCCTTGATTTTGATCTGTGCGCCGGTTTGAGGATTACGGCCCGTGCGCTCGCCTCGCTCGCGCACCGAGAACGTGCCGAAGCCAACCAAAGAAACCTGATCTCCCTTCTTCAACGCCGCCGTAATGCCATCCACCACAGCATCCAGAGCACGGCTCGCTTCTGCTTTCGTTAAATTCGCTTGTTCAGCAATCTGCTCAATCAATTGTGACTTATTCATTGTCCGAGATACTCCTAACTTGTCCTTAAGCAGTTTACGACCCGCACGTTGCGACACGGGGATTAAAATCAGCAGCTGCCTATCGCTTCACCACGATATCAAGAGATAGTAGAAACAGTAACGAAGGCTATTGTCTTTCACCCCGCCAGAAGTCGTTTCCTACTTCACCCGCAGCCCTAAGACGGTCTGAACCATTGCAACAAACGCTAAGCCCACGGACCGGCTCGACGTGTTATACCAAGGGCCGAAAAATACTGTCAACAAAGCACATATCCTCAGTGGGCATGGACGCCGCCGCGGGGCTTGTTCTTTTTCGTCGCTTGCTTGGCCGGTGCGGCCTTACTCGAAGGCGGCTCGGATTTCGCAGTGGGCAATGGAATTTGCTGCAATGCCGTTTCCAAAACTCGGTCGATCCACTTAACCGGTATGATTTCCAAAGCGTCCGTGACGTTGCTTGGGATTTCGGTCAAATCTTTCCGGTTCCCCTCAGGAATCAGGACTTTCGTGATGCCACCCCGATGCGCCGCGACCAGTTTTTCCTTGAGACCACCAATCGGCAGGACCTCTCCCCGAAGCGTAATTTCACCGGTCATCGCCACCGTCGAACGAACAGGAACGCCCGTGAGCGCCGACACCAAAGCCGTACACATACCGATTCCAGCGCTCGGCCCATCCTTCGGAATAGCACCCTCCGGCATGTGAAGATGGATGTCGTATTTCTGGTTGAATTCTTCTTCAATTCCCAACGAAGCCGCACGCGAACGAACAACGGTCAGCGCAGCTTGAATCGACTCACGCATCACGTCACCCAACGAACCGGTGTGAATCAGTTTGCCCTTGCCAGGCACCACAGCCGCCTCGATGGTGAGGAGTTCCCCGCCGACCTCGGTCCACGCCAAGCCTGTACAATGCCCGACCTGGTCCTTTTCCTCGGCAAGGCCGTAACGATACTTTTCCACGCCCAAGTAATCGGAAAGGTTTTCAGATTCTATCAGAATCGGGAGTTTGACCTTCTGCCCCTTGGCTGTGGAAGCCAATTCCTTAATCACCTTTCGGCACACCGAGGCAATTTCCCGCTCCAAGTTCCGCACCCCGGCTTCCCGAGTGTAGAGCCGAATCATCGCTCGAACCGCCTCATCGGTAATGTTCAATTCATTCTCGCCGACACCGTTCTGCTTCATTTGCTTAGGAATCAAGTACCGGCGGGCGATGCTCAATTTTTCCTCTTCTATGTAGCCCGGAAGCCGGATAATTTCCATTCGATCCAACAAGGCAGGCGGGATATTAAGGGTATTGGCAGTTGCCACGAACATCACATCGGATAAGTCGAAGTCCACTTCGAGATAGTGATCGTTAAACGTGTGGTTCTGTTCGGGATCAAGAACTTCCAGTAAGGCGGAGGCCGGATCCCCGCGAAAATCCATGGCCATCTTGTCCACTTCGTCAAGCAGGAACAGAGGATTTTTGACGCCTACCCGACTGACATTCTGAATGATCTTGCCCGGCATGGACCCGATGTACGTCCGCCGATGCCCGCGAATTTCCGCTTCATCCCGAACCCCACCGAGCGCCATGCGGACGAATTTACGGTTGGTCGCCTTGGCAATACTCCGCCCCAAAGACGTCTTCCCGACACCTGGCGGCCCGACGAGACACAAAATAGGACCACGAAGTTTGCGGACGCGCTTCTGCACCGCGAGATATTCCAGAATGCGATCTTTCACTTTGTCCAAACCGTAGTGGTCCTGGTTCAAGACCGCCTCGGCGCGGGCAAGGTCGGATCGAACCCGTGTTTTTTTCTTCCACGGGGCATTGGCCAATGCTTCCACATAGTTGCGTACCACGCTCGCTTCCGCCGACATGGGCGACATCATGCGCAGTTTGTTGAGTTCCGCCTCCGCCTTCTGCTGAACTTCCGGCGGCATACCTGCTTGTTCCACTTTGCGCTGAAGTTCATCCAACTCGTTACTGGGAACATCCTCCAGCTCACCAATTTCTTTCTGGATCGCTTTCATCTGTTCATTGAGATAGTACTCACGCTGGCTCTTCTCCATTTGAGCCTTCACCCGACCCCGAATACGCTTTTCAATCTGTAACAGATCGATCTCAGTTTCGATCAGCGCCATGATGCGCTCCAATCGATCGCTGACGTTCTGCAGTTCCAGAACCTCTTGCTTTTGCTCGATCTTGAGAGACATGTGGGCAGCGATGGTATCGGCCAGACGACCAGGGTCGTCAATGCTCGAGAGCGTACTGAGAACCTCTGGTGGCACTTTCTTGTTGAGCTTCACGTATTGGTCGCAGAGGGAGAGAACCGAACGGACAAGAACCTCAATCTCACGGTCCTCGCCATAGCCGTAGCTCGATAAATGCCGGAAACGTCCCGACATATAGTTGCCGTCTTCCGACAGATCGACGACTTCAGCGCGGCGAAGCCCTTCTACCAGAACCTTGACGGTACCATCGGGCAATTTCAGCATCTGCAGTATCGTCGCTTCGGTTCCCACATCGTATAGATCGGTCAATACCGGCTCGTCGACTTCAGCACTCTTCTGAGCCACGAGAAGGACTTTCTTATCGGCATTCATCGCGGCATCCAAGGCCTGGATCGACCGCTCGCGCCCTACAAAGAGTGGAATGACCATGTGGGGATAGACGACGACATCCCGCAACGGCAACACGGGCGCAGTCATCTCGTCACCCGCTTCTAAATTCATCGACTTTTCACCGCTCGTCATCTCGTCTTCCTCTCAAAATGCGTTTGGCCGACGATTCCTCACACCGCGCCCACGTCAAATAACCGCAGGTCTGCGCACGAACTGACGATGGCCGTTCGTTGGTTGTGAGAAAGTCGGGGGAATCTCGCCATACCAGGCGATCGTCGGCTGAGGACCGGAGCGTCACTCATCAAAGGCAGGCAGTGATCTGGCCACCTCAAAAAACGGACTGGCAATTGCTGTCCCCGCGTCACCCAATAAAAACGATAGATCCAGGGAGAATGTGCGGGCACGTATGGGCAATTTCAATCCGATGCGGCCGCCTGAGACTCTTTTCCCTGATTCTGATACATCACGTAAGGTTCAGTCTCGCCCAATACGGCGCCCTCGTCTACCACAACTTTCGCGACGTTATCCAAGGACGGCAGGTCATACATGGTGTCGAGCAAGAGATTCTCCAAAATCGTCCGCAGACCCCGCGCGCCGGTTTTACGTTCCATTGCCTTGCGGGCACAGGCTCTCAAAGCCTCGTCCGTAAACTCCAGCTCGCAACCCTCCATATCGAACAGTTTACGATACTGTTTGGTGAGCGCATTTTTCGGTTCAGTCAGAATCTGTACGAGTGCGGCTTCATCCAGCTCTTCGAGCGTCGCGACAACCGGCAAACGGCCCACAAACTCCGGAATCAGCCCGTAGCGAATCAGGTCTTCGGGCTCGACCTGATGCAGTATCTCTCCCAGGTTCCTGTTAGCCTCCGGACCTTTGATATCTGCCGCGAAACCAATCCCGCCGGTACGGGTTCGGCCGCTGATGACTTTGTCGAGCCCAGCGAAGGCCCCACCACAAATGAACAGAATATTGCGCGTGTCGACCTGTAAGAACTCTTGTTGCGGATGTTTACGGCCACCTTGGGGCGGAACCGATGCGACCGTGCCTTCAATCAGCTTGAGCAGCGCTTGCTGCACACCCTCTCCTGAAACGTCACGGGTGATCGAAGGGTTGTCGGATTTTCGGGAAATCTTATCGATCTCATCGATGTAGACAATACCGGTCTGCGCTTTTTCGACCTCGTAATCACACTTTTGCAGCAGTTTTTGAATGATATTCTCGACGTCTTCGCCGACATAACCAGCTTCTGTCAACGTGGTCGCATCGGCAATGGTAAACGGAACATTGAGAATTCGCGCCAGCGTTTCGGCAAGCAAGGTCTTACCCGATCCGGTTGGCCCGATCAGCAGGATGTTACTCTTGGAAAGTTCGACGCTATCTTTGCCTGACGGTGCCTGGATACGCTTGTAATGATTGTAAACAGCGACCGAGAGGATTTTTTTTGCCGACTCCTGCCCAATCACATACTCGTCTAGAATGGACTTGATTTCTCTGGGCTTGGGCAAGCGGCTGCGTTCATCTTTCGCCTTGTCTTGGAGTTCTTCACGAATGATGTCGTTGCAAAGTTCTACGCACTCATCACAGACAAATACCGAAGGTCCGGCTATCAACTTCCGCACTTCGTGCTGACTCTTGCCACAGAAGGAGCAATACAGCAGTTTACCGTTATCGCCGCCCCGACTACGTGTCTCGTCAGTCATCATTTAACCCCGCGTAGCGTCTTTAATTCAGAAGGTATACCAGCGTCGCGCGCCTTTTCAACTCGGGTTCTGGCCGTCACGCTCCGGAAACCTTGGGATCCGAACACGCACCGTTTAATCGACACTATCCGCAGCAGCACGAGTCCGCTCTGTTAGAACGGCGTCCACCAGACCATAGTCCATGGCCTGCTCTGCGCTGAGAAAGCGATCACGGTCGGTATCCTGCTCGATGGTTTTGATATCCTGGCCAGTATGTTTGGCAAGAATTCCATTCAGTCGATCCCGAATCAACAAAATTTCCCGGGCGTGAATGTCGATATCGGTTGCTTGCCCTTGGAATCCGCCGAGCGGTTGATGAATCATCATGCGGGAGTGGGGCAGGCAAAACCGTTTACCTTTCGCACCGGCGGCAAGGAGCACGGCCCCCATACTGGCGGCTTGCCCAACACAAATGGTGCTTACATCCGGCTTGACAAACTGCATCGTGTCGTAGATCGCCAGCCCGGCGGTCACTGAACCACCCGGCGAGTTGATATAAATGTGGATATCTTTTTCCGGGTTCTCCGACTCCAAAAATAGTAGCTGAGCTACAGCCAAGTTGGCCATGTGATCTTCAACTTGCCCAACCAAGAAAACGACGCGTTCCTTCAGCAAACGGGAATAGATATCGAAGGCCCGTTCACCCCGCGCCGTCTGCTCAACAACCATGGGAACAAGATTGGCCTGGGTCACACCCGAGTTACCGTTTGAATACCCGCTCATGACTCCGCTTCCTCCTCGCCCTCGCCAGCCGACGAACCGCCACCAATAAGTTGTTCAAAGGTCATATCCACATCCATAACCTCGGCGCGGTCGAGCAGCCAGTCGACCACTTGTTCCTCCATGACCATACTCTGGACACTTCGCATGGCTTCAGGGCTGTTGCGGTAGGCTTGAGCCAGCATTTCCGCGTGTTCATGTCCGCCGACGATCGTGTCAATGGTTTCGTTGACGCGTTTTGGATCCACAGTGAACTCATTTTCCTTAACGAGTTCGGCCACCAACAAGCCCAAAGCGACCCGTTTGCGGGCCCGCTCTTCAAAAAGCTCCCGTGGCAAATCAGGCGGTGTATCGCCACTCATGCCGAGTTGGCCAGCCATCTCTTTCTGCAACTGGCCAATTTCAGAATCGACCAGGACATTGGGGAGTTCAATGGGGTTCTTCTCACAAAGCCGGTCCAATACCGCTTCTTTGACTCGATTTTTGATGTTCTGTTCCGCTTCGCGCTCGATGCTTTCTTTTAACTGCTCGCGCAATTTATCCACACCACCGTCTGAAACACCGAGTGTCTGCGCAAACGCGTCGTCCACCTCGGGAAGGCGGGAAGCCGAAACGGTTTTGACCTGAACTTCGAACACCGCTGCTTTTCCGGCCAAATCTTCTGCTTGATAGTTTTCCGGAAAAGTTAATTCGATCGAGGTCGCCTCGCCCGGCTGAACACCGACCAATCCGCTCTCGAAGGATTCGAGCAACTGGCCACGACCAATTTCTACGGAGAAATCTTCCGCCCGGCCACCTTCGAATTCTTCACCATCGATCGTGCCTACAAAATTGATCACCACGCGATCACCGCTCTGCGCGGCTCGCTCGACTTCTTCCCAGTCGGCGTGCTGATGCCGGAGCCGTTCCAGCATACTGTCAACATCGGCGTCGGTGATGGCGACTTTAGGCCGCTCGATCTGCTCGCCGTCGAAGTCATTCAAGGTGATTTCCGGCAGCACCTCCACCAACGCGGTGTAGGCCAAATCCTGGCCCGGTTCGAAGCTGTGGGTTTCGATACGGGGCGCACCGGCGGGCTGAATTTTCTGTTCGCTGATAGCGTCAGCGAAACTGCTTTGAACCAGCTCACCGACGACCTCGTCACGCACCTGTTGGCCGAAACGCTGCCGCACCACCTTCGCCGGCACCTTGCCGGGCCGAAATCCCTTGATCCGAACTTGAGGACCCATCGAGCGAAGGCGGTCTTCGATTCGTTTCTCGACCTCATCGGAAGGCACTTGGACGGATATCCGCCGTTCCAAGCCGGTGGTGGCTTCAACGGTGCTTTGCATATCGATTCCTCGAAAATCAGTACTTAGAATTCAAATATAGGGGTGGACGACCCCACCACTGCCAGTTGAATCATTCAAAATGGTGCGAAAGGAGAGACTCGAACTCTCACGGGCTTTGCCCACTGGAACCTAAATCCAGCGCGTCTACCAATTCCGCCACTTTCGCAACACAGACTCTCACACAAAAACAGCCGGGATGGCCGCAGTTAGGCTGACCGCGGACCACTCACTCCCTGTTCGCTGGCCAGCAGCGGTTTGCTTACCGTTTCTCGTGCCTGCGCAACAGGCTATTCATGATGCCGGCTGCTGCTTGTCGTCGTTTGGCAATTATATACGAACGGTGGGGTGAGGTTGGACCGGAAAAAGCCGCGAAATCGCATCCGACAAATGGTGGGCCGTCAGGGACTCGAACCCCGAACCTACTGATTAAGAGTCAGCTGCTCTACCATTGAGCTAACGGCCCAAATCGCGTCGTTTTTGTCGCGGGCCCCGACTCACTTGGAAAGCCGAAGCCCTTGCATAAAATGGGGTGGACGATGGGACTTGAACCCACGACCGCCGGAGTCACAATCCGGAGCTCTACCAGCTGAGCTACGCCCACCATTGGAAAATCTCAGTTGCCACCGTCACGTACTTTGAGGCGACCAAAGCTCGTATTTGGCGCGCCCGGCAGGAATCGAACCTGCAACCCTCGGCTTAGAAGGCCGATGCTCTATCCGATTGAGCTACGGGCGCCTGTTTCGATTATGACCCTAAGACTCGCCGGAAATTGGTCGGGGTAGAGGGATTTGAACCCCCGACTCCCTGCTCCCAAAGCAGGTGCGCTACCAGGCTGCGCTATACCCCGATACGTGCATTGGCCGCCTTGCCCCGCTCGTCGCGAATTAGGGTTACCTTGATGCCCTCACTGAGCTGGGCAATGATACCGGCCCACTCTTTTAGGGTCAACGAGGGCCAATCGGGCGGGCTCCAACCCGGCCGCCTTGTGACGCCCCCCGCCTCCGTGCGAAAATCCGCCGCGCGAGACAATCCGTTCCGAGGCGGGAGCGTCGATTGGTTTGGCGGCAACGCGTGACCGAAATGGCCAACCGGCCCCTGATCGCCGAGGTGATGTTTCGGAGACCACCACCGTCGGCAAGATTCCGCCCGCCAAATGAGCAACCTCGTCATACCACCAATGTCGTATTCGCCCGCAACCGTGCACTTAAAATCATGTCACTCGGCACTTGAGCCTTTAAAAGCAGGATCCAGATGACCGCAAAACTGATAGACGGAAAGGCCGTGGCTACCGATCTGCGCACCCAGATCGCCAGCTCGATCAAAGCATTGACCGAAGCAGGCGCCCGCCCGCCCGGCTTGGCCGTCATCTTAGTGGGCAACGATCCGGCGTCTGAGGTCTACGTACGAAACAAACGGCTGGCCTGTGAGCAAGCCGGATTTCTGTCCAAACCCTATCAGCTCGCCCAGAACACCTCTGCGGAATCGCTGCTGCAACTGATTGACGAGTTAAACGCCGATGAGACGATCGACGGCATTTTGGTCCAGTTCCCTCTCCCCGATCACATCCCGCAGAACTTGGTCACGGAACGAATATCCCCAAACAAAGACGTCGACGGGTTTCATCCGTATAACGTCGGACGGCTCGCCCAGCGTCAGCCCCTACTTCGACCGTGCACGCCACGAGGTGTCATGGCACTCCTGGACCAGACCGGGGAATCGGTGAGGGGTCGTCACGCCGTGGTGGTGGGCGCATCCAATATCGTCGGTCGCCCCATGGCGCTTGAGCTACTGCTGGCCGGCGCCACCACAACGGTCTGCCACCGCTTCACGAATGACTTGGCTCACCACGTCGGCCAAGGCGATATCGTCGTGGCAGCGGTGGGCAAACCCGGCTTGGTGAACGGCGAGTGGATTAAACCGGGTGCGATCGTGATCGATGTGGGCATCTCCCGGTCGGAAACCGGAAAGCTGGTGGGCGACGTTGGATTCGCAAGTGCTTATGAGCGCGCTGCATGGATTACACCGGTCCCAGGCGGCGTGGGGCCCATGACGGTCGCGATGCTTCTTCAAAACACGCTGGATGCCTATCGCCTAAGGCAAAACGCATAGCCAACCGGCTTTTCCCATCGCACAGTGCTTCAGAGAAACCAGCAAACGGTTACTGGCGACGCCACACGGTGCCCTCAGCGCCATCTTCCAAAACCACGCCGTTAGCAACCAATTCATCCCGAATTCGATCCGCTTCAGCCCAGTTTTTGTCCATGCGTGCCTGACTCCGGGCCAGAATGAGTTGGTCGATTTCGTCGCTGGTCAAACCGTCCGTGCCGTGGCCACTTTGGAGATACGCGTCCGGCTCGCTCCGGAGCAGCCCAAGCGGCTCCGCCAGCTGACGCAGACCCGCCGCCAAGGCGGCGGCGGCTTTCAGATCGAGCTCGCGCAAGCGATTGACTTCGTGAACCATATCAAACAAAACAGAAATGGCGCGGGGCGTATTGAAATCGTCATCCATGGCTTCTTTGAACAGCTCGGCGAAGCGACCGGTTTCGGGCTCCGACTCGGGCAGACCACGAAGCGCCACGTAGAAACGCTTCAGGCTTTGCTGTGCGGACTCCAAGTGCGACGCCGCGTAGTTGAGCGGACTGCGGTAGTGGCTACTCAGAATGAGAAACCTCAGCGCTTCGGCCGGATAGCGAGCCAAGACATCGCGGATGGTCACGAAGTTGCCCAGGGATTTCGCCATTTTTTCTTCGTTGACCTGGACGAAGCCCACATGAATCCAGGTGTTGACGAAGGTTTCACCGGTGGCCGCTTCGGATTGGGCGATTTCGTTCTCGTGATGGGGAAACTTCAGGTCCATGCCGCCGCCATGGATATCGAAATGGTTGCCCAGGCAATGGGTGGACATGGCAGAGCACTCGATATGCCAACCCGGCCGCCCATCGCCCCAAGGCGAAGACCAAGACGGCTCGCCCGGCTTAGCCAGTTTCCACAGCACGAAATCCAAAGGATCCGTTTTGGCCTGGTCCACATCCACTCGGGCGCCGGCCAGCATGTCTTCCAACCGGCGGCCGGACAACTCGCCGTATGATTCAAAACGACTCACATCATAGAAAACGTCGCCGTTGGACCCGACATAGGCGTAACCCTTGTTCACTAAGGTTTCGATCATGGCGATGATCTCGCCCATGTGCCGAGTAGCCCTCGGTTCCTCGTCCGGTGGCAGCACACCCAAAGCCGCCGCGTCTTCGTTCATCGCGGCGATGAACCGTCCCGTCAGGGCATCGCAACTTTCTTCCGCCTGCCGGGCCCGCTGGATGATTTTGTCATCCACATCGGTGACGTTGCGAACGTAGGTTAAAGGATAGCCGGACGCACGAAGCCAACGCGCGACCACATCGAAGGCCACCAAAACCCTCGCATGCCCCAAATGGCAATAGTCGTAGACTGTCATGCCGCACACATACATGCGAACCGATGCGGGGTCGATGGGCACAAACGGCGTTTTTTCACCGATCAAACTGTTGTAAATCTTCAGCATTTTCATCCTTCAGCGCCGCCCGTGAACGGTGGCGCGGAGCGTTACCCGCATGCGGCGTCAATGGGCCCTCACCGAGCGAAATCATGAACCCGAAGCGGCGATTTGCGCGCAGGCTTCCAATCGTCGGCGCACTTCTTCAGCCGGAATCAACGCCAGCAACGTCCGGAACTCCGGGCCGTCCTCCCGCATGGTCAAGGCCAACCGTAGCGGCATGAAAAGCGAGCGTCCCCGTTTGCCGGTGACGGCTTTGACATGGGTCGTCAAGGCACTCGCGTCGGACCCGTGAGTGTCCAGAGCCTCGACCGCTGCTCGGAAAAAGTCCGGGCCGGCTTCCTTTAATATCTCACCGGCCGCCGTCCAGTCAGAGAGTTGACCGTATATCAGGTCAGCCCATTGCCCGATATCGTCGGGAAAGGTGGCATTGGGGCGAACCACTTCAAAAAACGCCTGTCGGGCCGGGGGGGGCACCCGAGCCAGCGCGTCACCGGCCCACGCCACGAGGGTTGCATCGTCCACCGCCGCTACGGCCAACTTCTGCCAATGACGAAGATGGTTCTCGTCGAATCGCGACGGAGACCGACCGATTGCGCCCAAATCAAAGGCTTTTGCCAATAAATCCGGCTCGAGCAGCGCCTCGTCGTCGAGACGATGGCCCAGCCGCGAAAGGTAATTGTTGATCCCCACCGCCAAAAAGCCTTCCTCGCGTAACTCCACGACGCTGCGGCTTCCGTTTCGCTTGGACAATGGGGCTCCATCGGCGCCCACGATCAACGGCAAGTGGCCGTACCCCGGAATCGGCAACGCCAGGGCGTTTAAAATCAGTTGTTGGCGGGGGGTATTGGTCAAATGATCCTCCCCCCGCAGCACATGGGTAATCCCCATTAAGGCATCATCGAGCGCGTTGCAAAAGAAAAATGCAAAGGTCCCATCGGCGCGGCGAATAATGAAATCGCCAATATGATCGGTTTCGAAAACCTGCGTACCGCGGACGAGATCTTCGAACTGAATTTGCTCCCCCGCGGGCACCCGAAAACGAATGGTCGGCTGGCGGCCCGAACTCAAACGTGCCTGGCGCTCAGCCTCGGACAAGTGGGCACAGGTCCCTTCATACCGCGGCGGCCGACCGGTCGCCAACTGCCGCTTTCGGGATAAGGCCAACTCCTGGGGTGAGCAGTAACAGGGGTAGGTGTGCCCTGCTTGGTCGAGCCGCCGGTAATAGTCCTGGTACAGCGCCGTACGCTGGGACTGTCGGTAAGGGCCGTGCCCACCGTCAATGTCGGGGCCTTCATCCCACGCCAAGCCCATCCAACGCAGATCCTCTTCCAGGGCCTGGACGAAAACCTCTTGGCTACGCTCGGGATCAGTATCTTCCATCCTGAGCACAAAGCGTCCCCCCAAATGACGGGCGAACAGATAGTTAAACAAGGCCGTCCTGGCGTTGCCGACATGCATGCGGCCGGTGGGGCTGGGCGCAAAACGCGTTTTTACGGCTGCCTCTGACCCCGTCATGACTTACCCCTAAACTGAATACGCACAACAGTCATCGTTCTTCCAAGCCGTCGTTGGCCCACGAGTACACGAGGGTGATCCCTCCCGGACCGGCGGAGTTTACCCGATCGGCTCAAAGCGCACCAAGCTGCCGACTTGGCCAGGAGAAACCAACTCCGTATCATACGGCGCACTTGTCCGAACGGGGTATACAGGCCATGTTAATGAATTTTCCACTACTTCTGTTGATGATGACGGCACCGGCAGCGAACGCAGCCAACGGGGACGACGCTGCAACGGAGAACCATCAACGACACGTGCGTATCGTGACCAATCAAGGCAACGTCGAATTAAGCCTCGATGCCGGGAAAGCGCCCATCACAGTCGAGAACTTCATCGCCTACGCCGAAAGCGGTCACTACGACGGCACAGTGTTCCATCGCGTGATCGACGGGTTCATGATCCAGGGCGGTGGCTTCACGCCTGATATGAAAATGCGCGATACCCGCCCCCCGATCCGCAATGAAGCCGACAACGGCCTATCGAACGTGACCGGAACGATCGCAATGGCGCGCACATCCGTGCCCCATTCCGCCACATCCCAGTTCTTCATCAACGTGAAAGACAACCTGTTTCTGGATCACCGCTTCCCCCAAGGCCAAGGTTGGGGGTATTGCGTTTTCGGTGAGGTGACCTCGGGCATGGATGTGGTGATGAAAATCGCCAAACAACCGACCGGAACGCGCGGCGGCGCCGACGATGTTCCCCTGCAGGATGTCATTATCGAGCGCGTCGAAGTCCTCCGGTAGCGCAGCGGAAACTCGATGCCGACCCTGTTCGTTTCGGACCTCCATCTGAGCCCCGAGCGGCCCGATATCACCGCGCGTTTCAGAACATTACTGGAAGGCGAAGCACACAAGGCAGAGGCGCTCTACATTCTTGGCGATCTTTTCGAGTTCTGGGCGGGTGACGATGCCGCCTCGGCCGATGATCTGGAAACGCTGGACGCCCTCGGAGCCTTGCGTGCGTCCGGTATACCTGTCTACTTCATGGCCGGCAATCGAGACTTTTTGATCACACCAGCCGTCCTGCAGCGCTATGGCATAAAAACCCTACTGGATCCCACGGTCGTCGACTTGTACGGCACGCGCGTTGTGCTGTTACATGGAGACAGTTTGTGCACCGACGATGTCGCCTACCAACGATTTCGACGCGTCGTTCACCAGCGGTGGCTGCAGCGACTTTTCCTGAGGCTGCCCGCAAAAATGCGAAAGGATACGGTGGCCAAGATCCGCCGGCGTACTGCGCAGTCGGTGGCCCAAAAGCCCATGGCGATTATGGACGTGAACGACGACGCGGTCCGCGCATGTTTCCGCCGCTTTGGTGTCAACACCATGATTCACGGCCATACCCACCGGCCGGCGATCCACACCTTGGACATGGATCGCCAAGCGTGTCGGCGCATTGTGCTCGGTGATTGGTTTCAGCAGGCAAGCGTGCTGCGATACGATGAAACGGGCGGTCATTTGGAGACGCGATAAGCCATCGCAATCAACGTGGCCTAACCTGCCAAGCCCCGCGCCAGATCAGATCTCAAGTCGTCAACAGACTCCAAACCCACCGACAAACGCAGCAGCCCATCGGATATCCCCGCGCGCGCGCGCTCTTCTTCGCTCAAACGGCCATGGGTGGTGGTCGCCGGATGGGTAATGGTCGATTTGACATCACCGAGATTGGCGGTAATGGAAATCAGCCGGGTCTGATCGACCACCCGCCAAGCCGCATCACGCCCCCCTTTGACATCGAAGGACAAGATGCCGCCGAAGGCACTTTGTTGCTTCGCCGCCAAGGCGTGCTGGGCATGATCGGGCAAGCCGGGATAATAAACCCGCTCCACCGACGGCTGTTCTTTGAGCCATTGAGCCAGCGCGAAAGCGTTCTTGCTGTGTTCGCGCATGCGCAAAGACAACGTCTCCAGGCCTTTCAGGAAAACCCAGGCGTTGAAAGGACTCATGGTCGGGCCTGCCGTGCGCAAGAAGCCAAAGATCTCCTTGCCAACAGTGTCGGCGTCGCCCACCACAGCGCCACCCACACACCGCCCCTGCCCGTCCAGATACTTGGTGGCAGAGTGAATCACCAAATCCGCACCCAGCGCCAAGGGACGTTGCAGCGCCGGGGTACAGAAGCAGTTGTCCACCACCAGGCGACATCCATGGCCGTGGGCCAATTCGGCAAGCGCCTTGATGTCAGCCACCTCGGTCAGCGGATTGGTGGGCGTTTCAACAAATAACAATCGGGTCTCGGAACGGATCGCTTGCTCCCACTGCGCCGGATCGGTGACCGGGACGAACGTGACCTCCACCCCAAAGCGCGTCATATAGTTCGCGAACAAGCTGGTCGTGGTCCCGAACAGGCCGCGGGCGGCGACGATGTGATCGCCGGACTTCAGCAACGCCATGCACGTGGCCAACACAGCCGACATCCCCGAAGCGGTGGCGATACAGGATTCGCCCCCTTCCAACGCCGCCAAGCGATCCTGAAACATGCTGACGGTGGGGTTGGTGAACCGCGAATATACATTTCCCGGTATCTCTCCCGAGAAACGAGCGGCCGCTTCGCGCGCACTGGGGAACACGAAACTGGAGGTCGTAAAAATGGGTTCGGCGTGTTCGCATTGATCCGTGCGCTGTTGCCCCGCGCGCACCGCAATGGTTTCGAACCCCCAATTGTCTTCAGTCGATTCCGTCATCGACAACACCTTTTATATTGGCAGCAAGCCACTGTTTTCGAGCCCATCCACCCAAACGGCGGCATGAGAGTCTGCTGTCTCAAACCCCGTTATACATCTCGATCACCGGATCGGAATCCACGTTCGACATTTGCTTTGCGCTGTCGCTGCGGCGGTGGGCCAACTGATCCAGATACGCCGGCGTTACATCACCCGTAACATACTCCCCGGAGAAACACGAGCTGTCGAAGCGTTGAATGTGGGCCTCGCTCTTCTCCCAATTCACGGCTCTCTCCAGGTCTTCCAGGCTTTGGTAGATCAAACGGTCCGCGCCGATCTCCGCGCGGATCTCCTCCACCGTCCGGCCATGGCCGACCAGTTCTTCTGAAACGGGCATGTCGATCCCATAGACGTTTGGGTAACGCACCGGCGGCGCGGCCGAAGCAAAATAGACCTTACGCGCACCGGCCTCGCGCGCCATTTCGATGATCTGACGCGAGGTGGTGCCACGTACGATGGAGTCGTCGACCAGCAGCACATTCTTGCCGCGAAATTCCAGATCGATCGCGTTGAGCTTCTGTCGAACCGATTTTCGGCGCATGGTCTGTCCGGGCATGATGAACGTGCGTCCGATATAGCGATTCTTGATGAATCCTTCGCGGTATTTCACGTCCAGGTGATGGGCCAGCTGAACCGCCACCGTTCGGCTGGTGTCGGGAATCGGGATGACCACATCGATATCGTGCTCAGGCCATTCGCGGTTGATCTTCTTGGCCAAATAATCGCCCATGCGCAATCGTGCTTTGTAAACGGACACATCGTCGATAATCGAGTCAGGCCGGGCGAAGTAGACGAACTCGAAAATACACGGCGAGAGAACCGGGGTTTCCGCGCATTGACGCGTGTGAACCTGTCCGTTCAAATCGATCACCACCGCTTCACCCGGAGCAACGTCAGCAATCAATTTAAATCCCAGCGCGTCCAAGGCGACGCTTTCAGAGGCCACCATGTACTCGGAACCCTTGGGGGTCTTGCGCTCTCCGTACACCAACGGCCGAATGCCATAAGGGTCCCGAAAGCCAACAATACCGTAGCCGGTAATCATGGCCACAGCGGCATAGGCGCCCCGACAACGTTTGTGCACACCGGCGATGGCGGAGAATATGTCATCTTCGGTAATACGGATCTTTCCGCGTGCCTGAAGTTCATGCGCAAACACATTCAGCAGAACCTCCGAATCGGAATTGGTATTGATGTGCCGCATGTCTTGCATGAACAGTTCTTGTTTGAGCACCTCGGCATTGGTCAGATTGCCGTTGTGGGAGAGCGAGATACCGAACGGTGAGTTCACATACAACGGCTGGGCCTCGGCCGGCGTACTACAACCGGCGGTGGGATAGCGCGTATGACCGATCCCCATGTTACCCGGCAGGTGAAACATATGACGGGCCTGAAAAACGTCTCTCACCAGCCCGTTGTCTTTGCGAAGATAGAGCCGATCCCCATCACAGGTCATGATTCCGGCCGCGTCCTGGCCCCGATGCTGCAAAACCGTCAGCGCATCGTATAGATCTTGGTTCACCGGTCCATGGGCAAACGTCCCGACCACTCCGCACATTTCAAAAACCTCTATACGCAAGAAAAGGGATGGACCGACGACCCACCCATCTAAATAACCGACCCGAACAGACGCTCAACGGTATCAGTCACCGGGCTCGGATTCGTAATCGAACTTGGGCAAGGCATTGGGGGGAAAAGCAGTCGCGACCTCTTCCGCCAACATCTGAAAATAAGGAACCAACAAAGACTCCTGCCATACCGATTGCTTGGGCAGAGTCGTCAAACCGGCCAGAAACACCGCCAAGGCCACGACCACCACACCGCGTACCGCGCCGAAAAACACCCCGACCACCCGGTCTGCGCCGTTCAAACCAACCTGACTGACCAAATGCGTCGCCAAAGCGGAGAGCACAGCCCCAAATATCAAAACACTCAAAAACAGAATCAGCACCGCCAGAATCAAACGCAACATCGGTTCGTCTATCAGGCCTGACAGGTTCTGCGCCAAAGCTTCTCCGAACAAGACCACCGCGACGACTGCGCCCACCCAGGTCAATAACGAAAAGGATTCCCGGACAAAACCGCGCCAAACCCCAATCAACAGCGAAACACCCAACAGGGCCAAAATGACCCAATCGATCCATACCAGCACGTCGAAGGAAACCTCCTCATGATCACGCCGCCGCCCCCAGCAGCCACGTTAATTAAGAATCGGGAACAACTCGCCCGTTGAGTCCCAGCTTGCTCTGGATCTCGACCTGCTGACGAGTGGCGGCTTCCCGGCTTGGGAAGGAGCCTGACCGGACCCGATACAAAGTCCGACCGTTGATCACCACCTGACTGATGTCCGCCGATATCGATTGCTGGCGCAAACGCGCCGCCAAGGCGAGCGCATTTTGCTCGTTGCCGAAACTGCCTAACTGAACCGTCCATTGCCCCTGAGTCGCGGCGGTGACCGACGTGGGCTTGGATTCGGCTTTCGGCGTTGATTCGCTGGGCGGCTCAGTCGTTGGCGACTCCAGCTTTTCCAGCGGTTTCGATGGCTCCACCGAAACAGGAACCGCTTTCGATGGTTCGGTCGCTGTCGACGAATCCGCCGTAGACTGGGGCTTAGGTTCGTCCGCGACCCCTGCGGGTTCACTGACCGGCATTTTGGCCGGGGCAGCGCCGGCAATACCCGACGATGGCTCATCTCGCGTTTCGCCGACCTCCGCTTTTGCAGGATCACGGAATGCCGAGCGAGCCGCTTCTTCAAGATAAATGTTTTCGACACGGCGCGGAGGTTCGCCTTCCGCAGGCAATTCTAAGGGAACGATTTTTTCGTCGACGTCCGCGTCCCGCTCTAACAACATGGGCAGGAACAAAAACGCCAATACCCAGAGAACAGCGGCCCCCACCAGCCGACGTTTCAGTACTGAATCCATCCGCAGCTATCCCTCCCCCGACCCTTGAAAAACAGCATTATAGCGATTCGCAACGCGCCTCGCCCGCGGTATGGAACGAACCGGTCGCCAGCACCACATCCCCAGGACACGAATCCGCCAACGCCGTGCGAAACGCTTGGCCAACGCTAGAGAACAAGTGGATTTTCTCGGAAGGCACGACGCCCGCCATCCGCTCCGCCAACTCACCTGCGGACAGCGCGCGATCACCGCCCAATGACGCGAGATACCAGAGACCCACCTCGCCGGCCAAGGCCTCTCCAAAACCCGCAACGTCTTTGTCCCGTAACATCCCCAAGACCGCCCGTCGCGTGCCTGACGACTTCAAGGCTCGCAAATTGTCCGCCAGTGTCAGTGCCGCGTCTGGATTGTGGGCCACATCGAATACCTGAGTGACCTCACCGGCCACCACCTCGAATCGGCCAGGCAAACGCACCGCTTTCAGACCGGCACGGATGTGGTCTTCCGCCGTAGGACAGCGATCCTCGATACAGGCAAGAACTTGCAATACCGCCGCGGCATTGTGCAGTTGAAACCGGCCCGGCAACGCGGGGTAGGGCAAATGTTCGAGATGGCGCTTATCGCTCCGCCACTGCCATTGGGTATCCTGGGACGACACCAGAAAATCCTGTCCCTGACGGTATAGCGGACTGGCCGTCGCATGCTGCAGGAATCCAGCGGGTGGATCGGGATCGCCGCAGACCGCCGGACGACAGGCGCGGGTGATGCCGGCTTTCTCACGCCCAATGGCATCTCGGGTTGCCCCCAACCACGCTTGGTGGTCAATCGCAATTCGGGTAATCAAAGCCACGTCCGGATCGACGATATTCACCGCATCCAAACGCCCGCCCATCCCCACCTCCAAGACCGCCACATCAAGGCGCTCGCGGGCGAACAGATCCAATGCCGCCAGCGTACCGAATTCGAAATACGTCAACGACTCGTCCCGCCGGACACGGTCCACGCGGTCAAATGCCTCGCAAAGTGCGTCATCGCCAACGTCCCGGCCGTCGATCCGGACCCGCTCGTTGTAGCGAACCATGTGCGGTGAGCTGTAAACCCCCACGCGATAACCGGCTTGACGGAGGATGGCCTCGAGCATCGCGGCCGAAGAACCCTTGCCGTTGGTTCCCCCCACCGTGATCACACAATGGGCGATACGCCCTAAACCCAAACGGTTGTAGACCGCCGATACGCGATCCAAACCCAAGTCCATAGCACGCGGATGAAGCCGCTGGATCCAGTCCAGCCACTCGGAGAGCTGATCGAAGCGCATCAACCCTCGGCGGGCGCCGTTTTTCTCACCAACAAATGCAGCACGCTTGCCAAGCGATCGCGCATTTCCCGCCGATCCACAATCATGTCGATGGCGCCGTGGTCTAACAGAAATTCGCTGCGCTGAAACCCTTCGGGCAAGGTCTGCCCCACCGTCTGCTGGATCACCCGCGGCCCAGCGAATCCGATCAGCGCGTTGGGCTCAGCCACGTTGATGTCACCCAACATACCCAAGGACGCGGACACGCCGCCGGTTGTGGGGTGAGTGAGCACCGAAACGAAGGGAATACCCGCGGCCGATAACTGGGCCAGCGCGGCCGAAGTCTTGGCCATTTGCATGAGAGAAAACAGATTTTCCTGCATGCGGGCGCCACCGCTGGCGCTGAAGCAGATCAGGGGGGCCTTGTCCTCCAGGCTCAAACGGGCCGCTCGCACGAACTTTTCGCCCACGACCGAACCCATGGAACCACCCATGAAACGAAAATCGAAACAGGCGGTGACCACCGGAAGCTTCTTGAGCAGGCCCTTCATGACGATCAGCACATCCTTCTCGCCGGTGGCTTTTTGCGCCTGAACCAAGCGGTCTTTGTACTTTTTACTGTCGCGGAACTTGAGAATATCCACCGGCTCGACGTTACCGAACACCTCCACGCCCGATGCTTCGTCCAAAAAATCCGCGAGACGTTGGCGGGGTTCGATGGGCATATGGGCCGAACACTTGGGGCAAACGAACACGTTGCGCTCGGCTTCCGGCCGATACAACACCGCGTCACAGCTGGAACACTTGCTCCAGAGCCCTTCGGGAACATTCCGCTTCTGCTCGGCCTGGGTACGAATTCGAGTCGGAACCAATTTGCTGAACCAGTTCATAGATCCTATTCCACCGCCAATTTTCCGGAGCGATCCGTGTCCACACGGTCGATCGCCGCGCGCATCTGCCGGAGCAGATCGCCCACCACGGCCGCCGCCTTTTCGCCGTGCGCCTCCACTTGCTTGACCAAGGCACTGCCAACGACCACCGCATCAGCCAGCCAAGCGACCTGGGCGGCCGATTCCGCGCTGCTGATACCAAAACCGACCCCGACAGGCAGGTCCGTCTTGGCGCGAATCCGTGAAACGTTGGTAGCGACCGCGTCGGTATCTAAGGTGGCGGCACCCGTGACGCCTTTCAACGACACATAGTAAACAAACCCTTCCGCGGTCTGACAAATCCGCTCGATTCGTTGATCTGTGGTGGTGGGGGCGATGAGAAAAATGGGATGCAACTGCACTGCACGCAACGCGCGCAGTAGCTCTTCACATTCTTCCGGCGGCACATCCACCGTTAACACGCCATCCACCCCCGCGGTGGCAGCCGCATCAGCGAACGCCTGATAGCCTTTTCGCTCGATGGGATTCAAATATCCCATCAGAATCACCGGCGTGGTTTGATCCTGCTGACGGAATTCGCGGACCAAATCCAACACGGTTTGCAGATCCGTACCCGCTGCCAAAGACCGTTCGGCCGATGCCTGGATTACCGGTCCGTCAGCGATGGGGTCGGAAAATGGCACGCCCAGCTCGATCAGATCAGCACCCGCCTTCACCATCTCGTGCATGAAACCCGCGGTGGTCTGTGGATGCGGGTCGCCCGCCATCAAGTAGGGAATCAATGCCGTGCGGCCCTGTTTTCGTAGTTCTTCAAAACGCGCGACGATGCGGTTCATAGGCTGATCCCTTCCAGCGCCGCGACGGTATTGAGATCCTTGTCGCCCCGACCGGACAGGTTCACCACGATGACCTTGTCCGGCCCCAGATCGGCGGCCAGGCGTTCAGCGTAGGCAATGGCATGGGAACTCTCCAGGGCCGGAATGATGCCTTCCACACGGGTCAGGCGGTGAAAACCCTTGAGCGCCTGTTGATCATCGATGGCGGCATAAGTGGCCCGGCCAGTATCTTTCAGCCAGGCGTGTTCCGGGCCCACGCCGGGATAGTCCAATCCGGCGGACACCGAATGGGCCGGCAATATTTGCCCATCGTCGTCTTCTAGCAAGTAGGTGCGATTACCGTGCAAGACGCCGGGCCGGCCAGCACACAGGGGCGCGGCGTGTTGGCCGCTGCTCATGCCGTGCCCGGCCGCCTCCACGCCATGGAATTGCACCTCGAGATCACCCAAAAACGGGTAGAACAAACCAATGGCATTGGAGCCCCCGCCCACACAGGCTACCAAGGCATCCGGGAGCCGCCCCTCGCGGTCTAAGATCTGACGGCGCACTTCACGCCCGATCACACATTGGAAATCCCGTACCATTTGGGGATAGGGATGAGGTCCGGCGACGGTCCCGATGACATAGAACGTGTTGTCAACGTGGGTGACCCAGTCCCGCATGGCTTCATTCATCGCGTCTTTGAGAGTCCGCGTACCCGACCGGACAGGCCGAACTTCGGCCCCTAATAGCTTCATCCGGAACACATTGGGCGCTTGGCGCTGAATGTCTTCTTCACCCATGTAGACCACGCACTCCAGGCCTAAACGGGCGGCCACGGTGGCTGTGGCCACGCCATGCTGTCCGGCACCAGTCTCCGCGATGATCCGGCTTTTGCCCATGCGTTTGGCGAGCAAAATCTGTCCGATGGTGTTGTTGACCTTGTGCGCACCGGTGTGATTCAGATCTTCCCGCTTGAGATAGAGCTTTGCGCCGCCGGTCTCGCGGGTCCAACGCTCGGCGAAATAAAGCGGTGACGGCCGTCCGACATAGTCGGCCAGATCTTGTTCGAACTCCCGCTTGAAATCCGGGTCTTCGCGATAGCGCCGATAGGCTTGTTCAAGCTCTTCCAAGGGCTGAATCAACGTTTCCGGAACAAACCGCCCGCCGTAGGGGCCGAAATGTCCCCGCGCATCGGGCAGCACGTCTCGGGTGTCAATCGAAGCTGACACTGTTCACACCTCGCACAAAGTCACGTAATTTGTCCTTATCCTTCACGCCCCGCGCTTGTTCCACGCCGCTGCTGACGTCAACAGCCCATGGCCGAACGGCGCGAACCGCATCGCCGACATTGTCGGCCGTGAGACCGCCAGCAAGTATCAGTGGCCGGCCCAGGTCGTCAGGGATTTCATCCCAGGCGAAGCGCTCGCCCGTCCCCCCCGCCGCACCCGGCGCATGGCTGTCCAGCAATATGCCGCGAGCGTGACGATGTGTCTCACCCCATTCGGATATCTGCCGCGCCTCGTCCACGGAAAAGGCCCGAATGTAAGGGCGCCCGAAGCTCTCACAGAAAGTGGCTTCTTCCATGCCGTGAAACTGGATCATATCCAGCGGCACCTGCGAGAGGACATCATCCACCCAATCACGCGGTGGATCGAGGAAAAGCCCCACCAGCGTCACGAATGCCGGCACGTGACGCGCGATCTCCCACGCTTCAGCAGGCGTCACGTAACGCGGGCTGGGCGGATAAAAAACGAAACCGATGGCATCGACGCCGAGTCCGGCTGCTTCAATGGCATCTTCGGTGCGGGTAATACCGCACACCTTGATCCGCGTACGACCGCTGTGCATCGGCTTCGCCCCCGGTAAAAAAGGCCAAGCCTAGCAGATTTACCGAGTGCCTTCATGGTGCAATTCGTCCGCCGTTCGAAAGAGCGTTGAATCGCCATCCGGGGACGTCGAAGACGCGGGAAAATCGTATTGTGGAGGGTAGCCCACGGCCGTCAAATACAAGCCATGCGGATCGGCGGTGACACCACCCAGGGTACGGTCCCGGTGCACCAACACTTCGCCCACCCAGTCGGGGGATCGATCGCCTTTTCCCACCGCCATCAAGACGCCGGCAATGTTTCGCACCATGTGATGAACGAAAGCGTTGGCGCGGACATCGATCGCCACCAGCGGACCCACTCGACGAACGGCAACGAAATCCACCCGACGCCAGGGCGTGCTCGACTGGCACGCCGCCGCGCGGAACGAGGAAAAATCATGTTCTCCCACAAGCACCTGGGCCGCGGAATGCATCCGCCCGGCATCGAGCGGATAGTGGAACCAGGTCACCCGACCGTGGTAAGGGCCGCTGCGTGCGCGCCGGTCTAAGATTAGATAACGATATTGCCGCCACAACGCCTCATAGCGGGCGTTGAACGACTCGGGCACTGCTCGAGCCCACGCCACGCTGATATCCGGCGGCAGGTAACGGTTGACGCCCAGAACCCAGGCGACCTCGCTGCGCACGTGTTGCGCATCGAAATGCACCACCTGCCCCAGGGCGTGCACACCAGTATCGGTTCGGCCAGCCGCCATCACCGAGACCGGATGATTCGCCACGCGAGAGAGAGCCTGCTCCAAGTGTTGCTGAATCGTCTGGGCATCATCGCGCTGGCGCTGCCAGCCGTGGTAAGCCAAACCGGAATATTCGACGCCGAGCGCCATTCGATAGGTCATTGTGACAATGGTAATGGGCGAAGTTCGCGCTGCAAAGCACACCAGGGGGCTAAACGCCCCTTCACCCGGAGCCCAAGTGGAGCAGCACGGTTTTGATCCGCACAAAGGGTAAAGGCCGAGGATGCCTTACACACCCTCGGCCTTGCTGAGGTCATGAACTACAACGTCGATAGCCCGTCTTAAGGCAATTCCGCTAACAGCGCTTCGGCCTCTTTACGCTGCTCCGGCGTACCTTCCTCAATCACTTCGGTGATTAAGGCCCGCGCGCCCTCGGCATCGTCCATATCCAGATACGCACGTGCCAGATCAAGCTTGGTGCCAACGTCGTCTTTGGTTCCGAGATCTTCGTCGTCTTCCAGGACATCGCCGACCGGCTCATCGACTGCGTCCATGGTCAGCGGCTCGTCAGAAGACGTGTCGTCTGCGTCGGCACCTTCGACGACAGGGATATCCATTTGGTCCAGGAGCGTTTGCGCTTCTTTCCGCTGACTTTCGTTACCTTCGGTCAGCACTTCGCTCAGAACGCGGCGGGCATCGTCGATCTCGCCCATTCCAATATAGGCTTTTCCGAGATCAAGCTTGGTCTCGACCTCGTCTTCCCCTTCCGCAGCCAAGGGGGCGTCCTCGTCGCTAAACGCTTCTTCATCTTGATCGAGGTCGAACCCGTAGTCTTCGCCGCTTTCATCGGCCCCGGTGGAACGGCTGAGGATCTCGGTTGCATCCGATTCAGCAACCTCACCAGCAACGGAAGTCTTGGCCTCGTCACCTTCCGTCCACGAGCTACCCGTTTCGACGTTGAAATCCAAGCCTTCGTCTTCCGATGCGTCTGCCGCACCGGAAAACGCACTGAATGCACCGCTACCTTTACTCTCGGTCTCGTTTTCATCGCCCAATTCGGATTCGGTACCCAAATCCAAATCGAGGAAATCCGAATCGGCAGCGTCGGACGGCGCACCATCTTCCACGAAAAGGGATTCATCCGGGAACATTTGCTGCCCCATAATCGCAGCACGCTCCCAAGCCGAATCAGCCTTGCCCGGCGGCGTCTCTGCCAGCTCGTTGGCGAACTTCAGGAAATTGTCGCGATCACTGGCCGCAAAATAGATTTCCAATCGTTTAAGTTTGAGATCACGACGGTCCGGGTAACGAACCAACGCTTTCTCCACCACTTCCAAAGCCTCGTCGTACAAGCCATAGGAGATGTTGAATTCCGCTTCGGCCAAGGGGTCTTCGGCGTCAACGCCCAATGAGGCAGCTTCGGCGTCGTCTTCGATCACTGCGCCAGGCGCACCCTCCAACGCTTCGGTGGGCTCATCGACGACCGGCGAATCGGCTTCGGATTGATATTCTGAATCACCGTAAACCACCGTATCTTCGTCATCGTCGATCAGTGTCTCGTCGGTGGATTGGGGTATCTCCGAGTCCTCAGGTAGTTCCTCCTCTCCACGGCCCCGACGCCGGAGCAAGAGGTAGAGAACCAACAAAACCAGTAACACTCCACCCAAAACGAATGGCTGTTGGATGAACGAGAGGATCCGATCAACCAAAGGCTGCTGGGTAGCGGGCGCTGGCTCCCGCACCGGCTTGGTCTCCGGTTGTGCCGCTGGCGCTACCGGCTCGGGTTGAACCGACTCAGGCCCCTCCATCATGGAATCAGCCGCTTCAGATTCTTTGGATACAGCCTCACCGGTTTCGGACAACCCGGCGTCAGCCGTCTCTTCGGTTTCGACCATCTCCCCAAGTTCGGATTGCATGCCAGCCAGTTCGCTGTCACCTAGCTTGAGAAGACCCGCTGTTTCTTCGGCGGGTGCGGCGGCACCATCACCGGCGGCAGAGACACCATCGGCCGGTTCGTCTTCCACCATGGCCAGTTCGGTTGATTCCGCGGCAGACGCCTCTTCCTCTAACCCGACCGGCTCATCCGGGGGTACGAGTTGCAAACGCGGGGTTGTTGGCGTTGCTTCAGCTTCGGCAATGACTGGCTCGTCACCGGCCGGCTCTTGCTCGGGCTCTTCCCTCACCGGCTCGGTTTCCGAAATCGCTGCGGGAGCCGGCGCCGGAGGCGTCGGAGCAGATGCGAGGCGGGATTGCTTCCACTCAGCCCACTGCTCATTTTGCCGCTTGGCTTCTTGGAATGCCTCACGCCGACTGATCCGTCGGATCTCTTCTCGGGATGGAATACGCAACACGGCTCCCGCTTTGAGGCGATTGATATTGCCCTGGAAAGCATCTGGGTTCCGTTCAAAGATCGCGATCATCATTTGATTAATGCTGATCGCCTCACCGCCCCGCATATCCTTCGCGATGGTCCACAAATTCTCGCCGCGAACCACGGGGCCGTAATCAGACTCGTCGTCGAGATCGCCGACCATCCCCTCTTCGATAGGGACCGGTTCGGGAATCGGTGTTTCCGTCGCGACCGATTCAGCTGCCGCGGGCGGTTCGGATACCTCTTGGACCGGTTCCGGTACGACTAATTCTGGTGAGGAAACCGGGGTTTGAGGTTCCTGAACTTGCGGCGCTGGGACTGGTGCGACCGTGGGTTGCTGCGGCGTAGTGGGCGCCCGATCGATAAGCACCGGTGGATCAAGGAGAATTGTGTACTCCCTGACCAAGCGACCTTGCGCCCAATTGACTTCGACCAGAAAGCTGAGGAAGGGGTCACGAACGACTTGGTTGGAGGTAATCCGGATGTAAGAGGATGCGCCCTGGCGGATGACTTCGAACTCGAGTTCTCGCAAGATCGGAGTCCGTTGCAACCCAGCGGCTTCGAAGGTATCGGCGGGCGCTAATCCGACATTGATCGTATTAAGCTCCGCGGATGTTACCGACACCAAGGGCACCTTGGCTTCCAAAGGCTCGTTAAGGTACGAACTCACCTCGATATTGCCCAGTCCCAGTGCGAATACGATACCGGGCGCGAACGAAAGACACAGTGCCAACGCACCGGCCAGAGTCTTGCGCATCATCACTCCAAAACACCCCTAGCCATGCCAAACCACATGAAAGACGCGACACTTAAACAGAAAAGATGGAAAATCATCTTTACAAAAAGCTTTATGAATGGAGCATAACTATAGTCCAGTAGTGATCTTTTACCAAGACTCAATCTCTGGAAACTCCACCCCACGCCATTCTCTCTGGCTCTTATCGGCCGAGATTCGGAAATTTAAACCGCTTTAGCATTCTAGATCACGAACTAGAACCATTCGGCGACGTCAGAAAGCCCAAAATCGACGGGCCAGACAAAGAGCGAAACCGAAGGACCCGTTGGGCCCGAAAACATCGCGCACCGAATGTCGGATCATCGCTCAAGAATGATGCGGAGCGCCCTGCGCAGTGGTTCAGCGGCCCCCCAAAGAAGTTGATCGCCCACAGTAAACGCATTGAGGTACTCCGGCCCCATGTTCATTTTCCGCAAACGACCGACGGGCACCGTCAACGAGCCGGTCACGGCCGCCGGGCTTAACGCTTCCAGGGTCTGGTCACGGTCATTGGGGATCACGCGTACCCAATCGTTGGCTTCACGCAGAATACTTTCGATTTCGTCCAGCGGAACGTCGCGGGTGAGCTTGACGGTCAGTCCCTGGCTGTGACAGCGCATGGCACCGACCCGAACGCAGGTGCCGTCGATGGGAATCGGCCGATCGGAACGGCCCAGAATCTTGTTGGTCTCGGCCTGGGCTTTCCACTCTTCCCGGCTTTGTCCGTTTTCCATGGCGACATCGATCCACGGAATCAGACTACCCGCCAGCGGTACGCCGAAGTGGTCGACGGGAAAATCCCCGCTGCGCAGCGTGTTCGCGACCTGACGGTCGATTTCCAAAATCGCCGACGCGGGATCGTCCAGTAACTGCGAAACATTGCCGTGTATCGTGCCCATTTGGCGGATCAACTCGCGCATATTCTGCGCGCCGGCGCCCGATGCCGCCTGGTAAGTCATGGCGCTGACCCATTCCACCAAACCGGCGTTGAACAAACCGCCCACCGCCATCAACATCAGGCTGACGGTGCAGTTACCGCCGATGAAATTGCGGATACCATCGTTTAGGGCTTGATCGATCACCGGCCGGTTGACGGGGTCGAGCATAATCACGGCGTCATCGGCAGTGCGCAGGGCGGAGGCCGCATCGATCCAGTAGCCATTCCAGCCCGATTGGCGCAGGCGCGGGAAAATCGCCTTGGTGTAGTCGCCACCTTGACAGGACACCACGGCGTCCAGTTCTTGGAGTGCGGCCACATCGGTCGCATCGGCCAGGGCCGGCACGTCGCGGCCGATATCCGGTCCCGGCAAGCCGACTTGGGACGTCGAAAAGAAAAACGGCTCAATGCCGGAAAAGTCATTTTCCTCACGCATGCGCTGCATGAGGACGGACCCCACCATGCCGCGCCAGCCAACGAAACCTACTCGCACAATACCTCCTCGAACCGCAATCTGATCAGAGCGCCGCAACCACTGCTTCGCCCATCGCCTGGGTCCCGATCACGGTGTCGTCCCCTTGAGCGATATCGGCGGTACGCAAACCCTTCGCCAACACGTCGCGGACAGCTGTCTCGACCCGGTCGGCCATGGCGGGCTCGTTCAGCGAATAGCGTAACATCATCGCCAACGACAAGATCGTTGCCAAAGGATTCGCCTTGTCCTGACCGGCAATATCCGGCGCGGACCCGTGCACGGGCTCGTACAACCCCTGGCTGGATTCATTCAGCGACGCCGATGGCAACATGCCGATGGAACCGGTGAGCATGGCGGCGATATCGGAAAGCACATCACCAAACAAATTGCTGGTGACCATGACGTCGAATTGCTTGGGCGCACGGACCAATTGCATCGCCGCATTGTCGACGTACATGTGTGACAACTCGACCTCCGGGTATTCGGTCTGTATCACTTCCGTGGCGACATCCCGCCACAATCCGGACACATCCAGCACGTTGGCCTTGTCCACTGAACACAGCCGCTTGCCCCGGCGCATGGCGATTTCTGCCGCCGAGCGGACGATACGGGCGATTTCCGACTCGGAATACCGCATCGTATTGAAGCCCTCCCGCTGGCCATCCTCTCGCGTTCGGATGCCGCGCGGCTGGCCGAAATAGACCCCGCCGGTGAGCTCTCGGACGATGAGAATATCCAGGTCCGAGACGACATCGGCCCGCAAGGTCGAGGCCTGGGCCAACTCCGGGTACAGGATAGCCGGACGCAGGTTGGAGAAAAGCCCCAACTCGGCACGTATCCGCAAAAGACCGGTCTCGGGCCGGCTGTCACGCGGCAAGGTATCCCATTTCTCCCCGCCGACGGCCCCCAACAGCACCGCATCGGCAGACCGGGCCAGTTCCAAGGTGCGTTCCGGTAACGGCGAACCGAGCTCATCGTAGGCGATGCCGCCGATCAAGCCGTGTTCCAAATCCACATCCAGGGCATATTTTTCGGCCAGAGCCTCAAGCACTTTGACCGCCTGACCGACGATTTCGGGCCCGATGCCATCTCCGGGCAGAACGAGAATTCTTTTTGTCATTTCAGTTTTGTCCTTCATTCAAGGGTTTCCGGCCGGCAGGATTAAACTGCGTTTCCCGGACCCGTGATAAACCGCTGTGCGCCAAAGTCGCGGCATATCTACGAAAACAACCAGGGTGCCTCGGCTTTGCGTCGTTCCTCGTAGGCCCGAATCGTGTCTGCCTGCTGCAGGGTCAACCCGATATCATCCAGCCCGTTCAGCAGGCAATGCTTACGGAACGAGTCCACCTCGAAGGTAAACTGTTCACCGTCCGGCGTGGTGATGATTTGGGCCGCCAGATCGATGGTCAGCTGATACCCGGGGTTCGCCTCGACCGCCTCGAACAGGCGATCCAGCGTCTCGGCGCTTTGAACGATGGGCAACAAGCCGTTCTTGAAACAATTATTGAAAAAGATATCCGCGAAGCTGGGCGCGATCACGACCTTGAACCCATAATCGGCCAAAGCCCAGACGGCATGCTCGCGGGACGAACCACAACCGAAGTTTTCCCGCGCCAGGAGCACTTGCGCGCCCTGGTATCGCGGCTGATTGAGAACGAAATCGGGGTTGATCTCGCGCTTGCTGTTGTCCACATCCAGGCCGCCGGTATCCCGGTACCGCCAATCGTCAAACAAGTTGGGCCCAAAGCCGGTCCGCTTGATGGACTTGAGAAACTGCTTGGGGATGATGGCATCGGTATCCACATTGGCCCGATCGAGAGGCACCACCAAGCCGGTCAAAGTTTTAAACGCTTCCATGGTATCTACCTCCTCAGTCGAACTTACGGATATCGACAAAGTGTCCGGCGATCGCCGCGGCGGCGGCCATCGCCGGGCTGACCAAGTGAGTACGCCCCCCCTGGCCCTGTCGCCCTTCAAAGTTGCGATTCGAAGTGGACGCGCAACGTTCGCCGGGCTCCAGGCGATCAGCGTTCATGGCCAGACACATGGAACAACCCGGCTCACGCCACTCAAAGCCTGCCTGAGTGAATATCTTGTCCAGCCCTTCCGCTTCGGCCTGCTCTTTAATAAGGCCCGAGCCCGGCACCACCATGGCCAATTTCACCGACGGCGCCACTTTTTTGCCTTCTGCGACCGCCGCTGCAGCGCGCAGGTCTTCAATGCGAGAGTTGGTACAGGAGCCGATAAATACTTTGTCGATAGCAATGTCTTCGATGGAGGTATTGGCCTCCAAGCCCATATAGCCGAGCGCCCGGCGCATCCCCTCGGCCTTGACAGGGCTGGACTCAGCGGCCGGATCGGGCACGGACGCGCTCACCGGCACCACCATTTCGGGCGAAGTGCCCCACGTCACCTGCGGCTCAATAGCCGCCGCATCGATACGTACGACCTGGTCGAACTGCGCATCCGGATCGGAATGAAGGTCCGCCCAGGCCGCCACCGCCTGCTCCCATAACGCACCCTGAGGTGCCATAGGCCGACCCTTGACGTAATCCATGGTTTTCTGGTCCGCTGCGATGAGCCCCGCCCGGGCACCCGCTTCGATGGCCATATTGCATACAGTCATGCGGCCTTCCATGGACAGCGCCCGAATCGCATCACCGGCGAATTCGATGGTGTAGCCCGTGCCACCGGCAGTCCCAATCCGACCAATGATGGCCAGTACGATGTCTTTGGCCGTGATGCCTGGCGCCGCTTGCCCATCGACCGAAATTAACAGCGTCTTGGACTTGTTTTGCATGAGGGTTTGCGTCGCCAGCACGTGCTCGACTTCCGAGGTTCCCACGCCGAAGGCCAAGGCGCCGAAAGCGCCATGGGTTGCGGTGTGGGAGTCCCCGCAGACGATGGTCATACCCGGCAAGGTAAAGCCCTGTTCGGGTCCGACGACGTGCACAATGCCCTGACGCTTGTCGGTCATGGTCAGTTCGGTAATCCCGAACTCCTGGCAGTTTCGATCCAGCGCGTCCACTTGCGCACGGGAAATCGGATCCGCGATACCTTGGGCACGCCCCAGCGTCGGGACATTGTGATCCGGCACAGCCAGATTGGCATTCACGCGCCACGGCTGACGGCCTGCCAGACGCAAGCCGTCGAATGCCTGGGGCGAAGTGACTTCGTGGACCAACTGGCGATCGATGTACAGCAACGTCGTGCCGTTCTCCTCGACTTTCACCACGTGGGCATCCCAAATCTTGTCGTAAAGTGTCTTACCGCTCATGTATGCGCCCTCTCTTTTACGAATGGTGGTCATTCTAGTGAGGACAAACTATAATTACAATTCATGTTTTTTATGATTTCGATTCCTAATGGTTATGTTTTAGCGCAATGGACTTGAATGCACTTCGCGCCTTTCTGGAAGTGGCCGAACAGGCTTCGTTTTCGCGTGCCGCCGAGCAGCTACACCTCACCCAACCCGCGGTCAGCAAACGAATTGCCGCCCTGGAGGAGGCGCTCGGCACGCCGCTGTTCGACCGGATCGCCCGCCATATCGTGCCGACCCAGGCAGGTCGCGCCCTGATGCCCCGCGCCCGGGAGATTCTCCGCCAAGTGGACGACTGCCGACGGGCCGTAGCCGACTTGTCCGGCGAGGTCGCCGGGCCACTGGTGGTGGGAACCAGTCACCACATCGGCCTGCGTCGGCTGCCGCCGGTACTCAAAGCATTCACCCAGCGCTACCCCAAAGCCGATCTGGACATCCGGTTTATGGCCTCGGAGAGCATTTGCGAAGCGGTGGAGGAAGGCCGGCTGGAAGTAGGGATCGTCACACTACCGCTGGAGCCGCCGGCTACGCTGACCGTCACGCCGCTATGGGACGACCCGTTATATCTCGTGTTTGCCCCCGATCATCCCCTGGCCCGAAAGGACGCACTGACGCCCGCCACCATCGCCCGCTATCCGGCGATTTTGCCCGACCCGGGAACCTTCACCCGGCAGCTGATCGATCAGGCCTTTGAGCGGCACGGTCAAAAACTCATCGCCAAAGTGGAGACTAATTACATGGAAACGATCCGCATGATGGTCTCCATCGGCTTGGGATGGAGCCTGCTTCCGGCCACACTACAAGGTGAGGATTTGATCACACACGACCTCGCCAGTATCCAGACTCGGCGTACGCTGGGCTTGGTCACCCACCGCAACCGCACACTCTCGAACGTTGCCAAGCGGTTGAGCGAACTGCTGTACGATCACAGCGCGCTCTGAAAAAAACCGGAACCACACGACCACGGAAGTCGGACGGAAATTCGAATATGCAACCGATCATCAAGCGATTCGATCCCGGCGCCGAGTTCTACACGGACGAGGCGTGTTACATCAACGAGCTGTCCAACTCGGCGGGTGATCCCGAGATCTCCATCGCCCGGGCTCGGGTCGAGCCGGGGGTCACCACGCGTTGGCACCGGCTGCGAGGGACCACCGAACGGTATTGCATTCTGAGCGGCGTCGGGGTGGTGGAGGTGGGGGATCTGCCGCCACAAACGGTGAGTCCCGGCGATGTCGTGGTCATACCGCCCCTGTGTCGACAGCGGATCACCAACAGCGGGACCGAAGATCTGATCTTTCTGGCGATCTGCAATCCGCGTTTCACGCCGGAGCTTTACGAGGAAATCAGCGAAAAATCGGCGTGATGTGCGCCGGTCGCCATCTCCATCGGCCTGTCAGGCGCCCAGGTGGTCAACCAGATAACGAATGAACGTTTTGACCCGGAGCGGGATGTGGGTCTTGTGAGGATACAAAACGGAGAACGGCCGGGAACAGCCACCGTAGGGCTCCAAGACAGTCTCCAACTGACCGGCTTCCAATGCGTTCTCCACAATGAAGTGGTAGGTCTGATATAAGCCCCCACCGGCTTTCGCCAGCGCGACGCCGCCCATGAGCTCTTCCGCGCAAGTCCAAGTGCCCCGCGTGGGCAACTCGAACTCCACGCCGTCGACCCGGAACAACCACGGAACCGCGCGTCCGCTACTGGGCAACTTGAACTGGATACAGTCGTGAGCGACCAGATCCTCCGGATGCTGCGGAACACCGCTGCGCCGGAGATAATCGGGCGCAGCGACCACCACCAACCGGGCGTCTTCCAGTTTGCGGGCGATCAGTCCCGAGTCCTCGCGCTTTCTGGCCCGGATGGCCAAGTCGTAGCCGTCTGCCACGAAATCGATGTTGCGATTGCTCAAGTGCACGTCGAACTCGACGCGTGGATATTGCATCCGAAAGCCCGGCAACAGCGGCAGAACCCGCAATGTCCCGTACGGCGTCGGCAAACTCATACGAATCAAGCCGGCGGGCACGGTTTGTTTTCCGAGCACCGCCCGCTCCGCGTCGATGAGTTGACTCAAGGCTTGATGGCATTGGGCGTAGTAGTCCTGACCCACCTCTGTCAGACGAATCTTCCGGGTGGTGCGAACAAACAGCCGAACACCCAGTCGCGCCTCCAATCGCGAGATCGCCCGGCTGACGGCTGCCGGCGTCAGTCCGGCTTCGTGCGCCGCCGCCGTGAAACTGCCCCGCTCCACGGCCAAACAAAACAGCTCCACGCTGCCCAACTGAATGTCATCGAAATGGCGCGCCATCTTTTTATTACATCATGTATTAAATAATTTTCGTCGGATCGCATTTTTTAACACAAAGCGACGCAATAAGCTGACTCCCGGTTGAACACCAACCTCAACTGATTGGAGATCGCACAATGAAACTGTATTACTCGCCGGGGTCTTGTTCGTTGCCCCCCCCCACATCCTGATCAAGGAAACCGGGTTGAACGTGGCGCTGATCCGCGTCGACACCGCGACCCACAAACTGCTCGACGGCACCGATTATTTCGGAATCAACGAAAAAGGACAGGTTCCGGTGCTGGAACTGGACGACGGCACGCGCCTGAGCGAAGGCCCGGTCATCGCCCAGCTGCTCATCGACCGCTCGGAGCGAAGGGACCTGATGCCCGCACCCGGAAGCCTCGAACGTTATCGGGTGATGGAATGGCAGAACTACATCACCTCCGAGCTGCACAAGTCCTATTCGCCACTGTTCTACCTCGACATGCCAGAGGCGATGCGGCAAACACTCACCGGTTTGCTCCGCAAAAAATACCAGTGGGTGGATCGACAGCTGGAAGGGAAAAACTACCTGACCGGCGACGATTTCACGGCCGCGGATGCCTATCTGTTTAACGTCACCACTTGGGCCAAACGAGCGGGACTCGACTTGAGCGACCTGTCAAACCTGCAGGCCTTCCAGCAACGGGCCGCCAAGCGACCGGCGGTGCAGGAAGCCATGAAAACCGAAGGGCTGAAGGCCTAAGCAATCGCGACTTGGCCCCCAACTCAAAGGAGTACGACGATGTGGCGACAGACAGTATTGACCGAACGGCTCGATCTGAGCGTGCCGATTATTCAAGGCCCCTTCGGTGGGGGCCTTTCTTCGGTGGAGTTGGCGGGCCTCGTGAGCGAAGCCGGCGGACTGGGATCCTTCGGCGCGCATCATTTGCCGCCTGAGCAGATCCGCGCGGTCGCCCGAGCGATTCGCGAACGAACTGGCCGGCCATTCGCGCTCAATATATGGATTCCATTATCCGATCGCGAACCCCGGGTATCCAATGACGACCCGTTCCGACGCAATGTGGATCGCCTGAAACCTTACTACGACGAACTGGGACTCCCGCCGCCGGAACGCCCGGACCAGTTTTGGCCTCGCTACGAGGAGCAAATCGAAGCCATCCTTGAAGTCAGACCACCGGTCTTCAGCTTTGTATACGGGGTCCCGGCAACCGAGGTGCTGGACCGCTGCCGCAAGACCGGTATTCGAACCATCGGGACCGCGACCACGGTCGAGGAGGCGCGTCAGTTGGATCGAGCGGGCGTCGACGCGGTGGTGGCCACCGGTTTCGAAGCGGGCGGTCACCGGGTTTCGTTTCTTCGCCCGCCCGAGCAGTGTCTAACGGGCACGCTGGCCCTGGTGCCGCAAGTGGTGGACGCCGTCCGATGCCCGGTCATCGCCGCCGGCGGCATCGCCGATGGCCGGGGCATCGCGGCAGCGATCAGCCTGGGTGCCGCAGGGGTACAAATCGGAACGGCCTTTCTCGCCTGCCGGGAATCAGCCGCCAGCGCGACCCACCGGGAAGCCCTGTTCGGCCCGAACGCCGGCGAAACCGCACTCACCCGGGCATTCACCGGCCGCCTGGCGCGGGGCATTCGCAATCGGTTCATGGAGGAAATGACGCGCTGGGAGGACGACCTTCCGCCTTATCCGATCCAAAATTGGTTCACGGCACCGATCAAAGCCGCCGCGGTCAAACAGGGTCGGCCTGAACTCATGTCGTTGTGGGCCGGCCAAAGCGCGCCGCTGCTCAGCCATCGTGACGCCCGGTCGTTGATCGAATCGCTGACCGAGCAAACCGACCGTATCCTGACCCGCTGAAGGAAATAAGCTGCGGTGATCGCCCCGCACGGCACGGTGGACTTCTGCCCTTCCACCGTGCCGCGGCAGCCATCGACTCAGGCCGCCGCCACCGTCAATTTGGGAACGGTCGCCGGCTGATCCAGCGAAATAAAATGACTGGTACCGTGCGTTTCCACCACCTTCAGGTGCGGTTCGGCATGCTTCGCACTGCGCAGCATGGCGCCGCGATCCAGCACCAAATCGCGGGCACCGATCAGAATCACGCCATGGCTGAGGTTTCCGTACAAAGATGCATCGCGCGTCTCGATCCACGCCCGCATGGACCGGATATTGCTCAACACCACATCGAAAGATCTGGCGGAAAAATACAAACCGCGCACCAGCTCAGCCTTACGGGGATTCAGCGGCGCGAACATCCAACCGCCGAAACGTACGGTGTCGATGTGGCGCAACAGGGAAAAGTTGATAGGAAGGAGATAACGGCCCAAACCGTTGAATGCCAGCTCGAGCAAGGGGTGTCCCTTGCCACCGGGCAGCACGGGTGCTTCCAAAATCACGTCGATATCACGGAAACGCTCCGGCGCTTGGGCCGCCGCCTCCAGGATCACGGCGCCACCCCTTGAGTGGCCATGGGCGCGAACGCTCTCACCGCTGACCAAATGCGTTAGCGCCAGATTAAACACGAAGGCGTCGTGTTCAATGCTACCCACCGGATACGGATTTTCACTTTGCGCCCAGGGCGCCTGGTGGGGTGCCTGACTCCGATCCGGGCAGTGGTAACCACTGTTATTGATCAAAACCAGCTCCACGGTCGGATCCATATAGAGCGCTGTAAAGTACCGAAAATCTTCGAGAAAACCATGGACCGCAATCACTGACCGACGGGGCTTGCCTTGCGCCGCCCGATAGCCGATCACCGAATCACCCACTTGATAAATCGCGCCATCGAACGGCTCGTGATTCACCGCCTTAAGTGGTCGCTTCAGCAACCACGTCCGCAGCCCGTGAGTCCCGACCAAGGCCGCAATAAGCAGTAGCACCCAATACATATCTATCCCTCCCGACCACAGGCCCGTGTTAAGGCATGCCCCGCGCCGGTGGGCTCCCTGCCGGCCCGTAGACCAGCAGCGCATTCCCCGGCGCCTCACTGAACAATCCGTACCCGGAATTCACAATCAGTTGCCGACCCGCGACAATGGCGCCCCCGGCGTCGATGGCACCGCCCATCGCGGTGCGACCATCGATCGCTGCAAACGAGCGAGCCGTGTCCGTCTCCCACAGCAAACGCCCGCTGGATACGTCATACGCCTGCACCCGACCATCCAATGTTGCCGCGATGACCATATCCCGCAGCACCGTAACGGCCGCCGAAAGACCGGGATAACACGCATCCGGATCGCTGCACGCCGCCACGGCAGGGGTACTCCACAACACGTGCCCAGTGGCGACGTCGACCGCGTGCAGACCCGGCATCTTCGGCATCGTGGGGTCTTCCGGCTCGGGCGCATCCAGACCGGGAATGGGCGTCAAATAGTCCGAAATGGGGACATAGACCACGCCATCACGCGCGGCCATGCTCCAATGCACCCCGCCAAGGGCCCCACCTCGCCCCAATCTTTGGGTCCAGAGAATTTTTCCTTCATCGTCCGGATCGAGCCCGTAGACAACGCCGGATTTCTGCCCGGCCACCAACATATCGCGACCGTCTCGGCCGGCGACCAGTATGGGCGGTGCGCCGAAATCCAAATCCTTGCCGGGATTCTCGGGACAATTGATTTTTCCCGGCATGGCACAGGCGAAATTCCAGGCATCACGCGGTGTCAGTTGGCGGGACCAGACGATTTCGCCACGGGTCAAATCGAGCGCCAAAATGGCGTCGCTGAGGTGATTGGTGGGCTGGCTGTAGTTCTCGCCGGTGCCGACGTATAGCCGGTTCCGCGCGGTGTCGATGGTCGGCGGACTCCAAATAGGCGCACCAGACGGCCCCCAGCGACGCACCCACAATGCGTTGCGGCCCTGTACCTGCGGCGCTTCCGTGGTATAGGTTTTCCAGATCCGCTCCCCGGTGGCGGCGTCCAGCGCGACCACCGAACCTCGAAACGTGCAACATCCGTAGAACGGGAACGCCGGCAACGCCACTTCAAACGACGAGACCGGGACATACAAGCGTCCCTCGTGAAGCACCGGCGAACCGGTGATGGTGGCCGCCCGGTGACTGTCCACCTCGGTTCTCCACACGCGCTCACCGGTGGCGGCATCCAAGGCATAAGCCCGACCGAAGAAATCCCCGAAGAACAGCAGCCGCTCTCCTTGCGGGCGCGCCTCCCCCAGCGTCAGAGCAGTTCGCACCTCCGCTCCAATACGCGATTTCCATCGTACGCAGCCGGCGTGGCGATTTAAGGCATACACCCACCCACGCTGACTCCCGACGTAGATGGTGTCGGCCGTTACCGCCGGTTGGGAACGGGCCTTGTTGGTCCAGAGGGGAAAACGAAATGCCCACTGCAAGACCAATTCCGGGAGATCGGCAACGGTGAGCGCCGCGCTATCGGCCCTCAAGGCGCGGGCATTGGTCAGATCCAACCCCCAGCCATTGCTCACCACCGGCGATCCGGGATCGAACCGCGCTTGCGGCCCCTCGCATGCCGGTGCAGCTTGCAGATCCCAGTAGGCCACGACGGCCACCAACAAGGGCGCGACCGTCACCGCGGCCAGCAAAATTTTGTAACGGGTTTTCATCCTCGAATATCCGTGCGGTCGCCTTGGGCGCGCCTCTCTCAGTGCCGAACCCGAAGCCCTGCCGGGACGGCAACTTTCGGCGGGAAACTTCCATTGCGTGATTTTTTAACGGATCGCCTGTACGTCATTCGCCTCTTGCCATTGGCCGCTCTCATAGGCGTTCCGGAATTGGCGAACCAGGTCGAAATCCTGCACATCCCAGGGATGAAAATCGCGTCGATAAAACTGGAGATAGTGCCGCCAGGGCATGATGAATTTGCCGTGTCGGCCATACAGAAAGGGAAGCCCGTTGCGCCAAGTGCGCCACTTGAACAGAACGCCGTCCCGAAACAGCAAGGGGCTCATACGCACGGGCACCAGAATCAGAAACATGAAAATCGACGACAACACGATCGCCAGGATCCGCCGCCAATAGCTACCGTCCACGGCTTGGTAAACGTCAAAGGCCACGGCCTTGTGCTCGATTTCTTCGGCGGCGTGCCAATCGAAAAGCGGAATGAAATCCGGGTGTGCGGGATCGCGGAACAGCTCGTGCTCGATCAGCGCTTGATGGGCCAACATGGCTGTGAAGTGCTCCAAGGCCACGGTCATGGCCAAGGCAAACTTGGGCGTGTAGCGGTTGGTGAACTTCAGAAAGGCATCAATAATCTTGTTCTCACGCTCCAAGCTTTTGTAACCCTGCCGGGTCAGGATATCAAGGTGATCCTGGTGAGCATTGGCGTGAGTACCCTCCTGCCCGGCGAAGGCGGTAATCTGCTCTAACAATGCCGGGTCTTTCACCTGATCGCGAAAATGCATCACGCTGCGGACGAAAAACTGCTCGCCCGGTGGGAATGTCGTGAAGAACGCATTGAAAAAATGCGTACGAAACGGATCGTCAGCGAACCAATGCCGCGGCGTCTCATCGGTGATGTTAAAACGCACCGGGCGAGGCTCGATACTGTGCTCCGGCGGTGGCACCGCATGTGTGGTAATCGTCGTCGAGTTCATGATGCTCCTCCTCCTGAACGCCCGATATCACGATCGGAATCATGTGTTAATTTCTATGGCGACCGCCCTCCCGTTCGTCGAGCGGAACCTTCTACTTCCATGATTCACGTAAAGATAGTGACTGTTTAGGCCAACTTCCAATGAAAATGACAGCCGTGTGACGGTCGATCAAACCCGGTCTGACCAACTCGGCAGGAGGGGGCGATGCGGGAAAGCAACAAAGAGAGGTAAGTCGACAGGACAGCAAAGGGGAGCGAAGTGTTTGCCGCAAGGACACGGCCGGATGAGGTCTTGGATGTCGGATTCTGTTGTTACCCACCGCGATGGAGCCCGCGAGTCGCGGGCTCCATCACTTATTGGCGGGCGCGGCGGAGATGGTCAGTGCCCCAGCATCCACGGTCGATTACCGGCACCGGTGGAGGCGCGCAGCTGATGACCGCCATGGTTGCATCCTGGGCCGTGGTGGTGTTTCCCATCGCCGGCCGAGGCGTTTTTTTGCACTTGTTTGGGCTCATGACGCGCCCGTTCGTTGCGCTCGTGGGCGTTCCGAATCGATGGCGATAAAGCGGCCAAACGAGGGGCGGAAAACACTCTCGGCGAGTCGGTCCCGCAATGCGGGCACGCCGATCCCTCGGACGACTGGGAGAGCCGGCGCAATGTTTCAAAACGACCACAGTGCTCGCACTCAAACTCGTAGATCGGCATATTCGCTCCGTTTGGCCATTGCGGCCCTTTTTTGCAACCCACAAAGAAAACACGGACACCGGGAAAATCGGCGCCGAGGCAACCATGAAACTTTAAGACGTGGCCGCGAGATTCACCCCGCTGACGATCGGGGTCGGTCCCGCTGCGGTGGGGTTGACATCGAATTCGAAGATCTCCGTCGGCACCCACAAGGTTGCGCAGCAATTGGGAATATCCACAATCCCGCTGATGTGGCCCTCTACCGGCGCGGTCCCCAAGATCGCATAGACCTGCTCCCCGGTGTAGCCGAACTTCTTCAAATATTCGATAGCATTCAAGCAAGCCTGGCGGTAAGAAACATGGGCATCCAGATAATGTTGTTTGCCCGACTCGTCCACCGAAATTCCTTCGAATATCAAATAGTCCGAGTACTGCGGGGAGAGGGCGCTGGGTTTAAAAATCGGGTTCTTGACGCCGTATTTGGCCATACCGCCTTTGATGAGTTGGACCCGCAGATCAATCCATCCCGCCATTTCGATGGCACCACAGAAAGTGATCTCGCCGTCACCTTGGGAAAAGTGAATGTCACCCATCGACAAGCCGGCCTCTTTGACGTAGACGGGGAAATACACTTTGGAGCCGCGGGTGAGGTTCTTGATATCGCAGTTGCCGCCGTGCTCCCGCGGCGGCACGGTACGGGCCGCTTCGCCAGCAGCCTTCCTGGCCGCATCCGGTGCCATCCGACCCATCAATGCCGTATCGGCGTAGGGCAGTGTCGCCAGCTCCGGAACCCGATCGGGGTCTGTCGCAACCAACGCGGCCTCCCGTTTGTTCCACTCGGCCAGCAACTCCGCCGATGGCAAACAACCAATGAGCCCCGGATGCATGATACCGGCGAAACTCACATCCGGTATGTGTCGCGAACGGGCGTAAATGCCGGGAAACTCCCAGCACGCCTTGCGTGCCTCGGGAAAATGCTCGGTGAGGAAACCGCCGCCGTTCTCCTTGGCGAATATGCCCGTGAAGCCCCACTCGGAACCGGGCAGTGTGCCGATATCCAGAATATCCACCACCAGCAAATCGCCCGGCTCCGCACCCTCCACGCCGATGGGGCCGCTCAGATAATGCACTTTGGTCAAGTCCACATCGCGCACATCGTTGGCCGAGTCATCATCGGCGATCTGCCCACCCGTCCAATCGACGCACTCGACGCGAAATTCATCCCCGGGCTTGACCCTCGCAATCATGGGAATATCGGGGTGCCACCGATTGTGGATTACCCCCCCCTGCTCCGCCGGCGGGAGGTTCACATCGATCTCGATGAGTTTTTTAACCATGGAATTTTCTCCTTCCGTTGATGGGCATGCGTGGTTTTAATACGCTCGGATCCCCGCCTCCCCAGCGCGGATTAAACCGATAAGTGACGACTGAGCTGTTCCGCATCGATATCGGCCCGGTTTGCTTCGTGAATCAAGTTGCCTTTCTCGATGACCGCCACCCGATCGGCGACCGCCAATGTGAAACTCAGCACTTGTTCGGAGACGACAATGGCGATATCGCGCTGGCGCTTGATTTCGTTCAGCTGCTGGGCGAGATCTTTGATAATGGAGGGTTGGATTCCCTCGGTGGGTTCATCCAGCAACAACACCGACGGGTTGCTGGCCAAGGCCCGGGCGATCGCCAACTGCTGCTGCTGACCGCCTGAGAGATTTCCGCCCCGCCTTTTGCGCATCTCGAACAGCACGGGAAAAAGCGCATACAACTCGTCGAACGTGGCGGCGGCTGAATCGCCTTTCGGTATACCGGTTCGGATGTTCTCCTCGACGCTCAGCCGCGGGAAAATCATCCGCCCCTGCGGCACATAAGCCAGACCCCGACGAACCCGTTTGTGGCTGGGCTCACTGCTCAGCTCCTGGTCGTCGAGCGTGATGGCGCCAGACCGGCTCGGCAGAATCCCAATCAAGGCCTTGAACAACGTGGTCTTGCCCATGCCGTTGCGTCCGACGATGGCCAATGTCTCTTTGACACGGGCGGCGAAACTCACGCCGCAAATCACTTCGCTCTGGCCGTAACTCACGTGAAGCTGGCTGACCTGCAGCATGATTGCGCTCCTTAATGTCCCAAGTAGGCTTCCACAACCTGGGGATCTGACTTAACCGCCGCCATGCTGCCCTCCTTCAGAATCTTGCCCTGGTGCAGCACGGTGACTTTGTGGGCGATGGCCTCGACAAAATCCATGTCGTGTTCGATGACGATCACCGAGCGGTTTTGACTGACGCGTTTCAGCAGTTCGGCGGTCTGTTGCCGTTCGCTCACACTCATACCGGCCACCGGCTCGTCCAACATCAAAAGTTCGGGGTCTTGGATCAGCAACATGCCGATCTCGAGCCACTGTTTTTGTCCGTGGCTCAGCTGACCGGCCGGCGTGTCCATCAGGTGAGCGAGCCCCAAGTCCTCCGCCGTCTCATGAATTCGCTGTTTAACGAGCGGCGTTCGCTTGAAGAACAGACTGCCGAACACCGACCGTCCTTCGGGATAGGAGACTTCCAGGTTCTGGTAAACCGTTAGATCGTCGTAGATCGACGGGGTTTGGAACTTGCGCGCCACGCCGATACGAACGATTTCATGCTCTTTCATTCGCAACAGTTCACGCCCCGCAAAGTCCACGCGCCCTTCGGATGCCTTGGTCCTGCCGCAGATGAGATCCAACAGTGTGGTTTTGCCCGCCCCGTTGGGGCCGATAATGACGCGGACCTCGCCCCGGTCGACATACAGATTCACATGATCCACGGCCCGAAAACCATCGAACGAAACCGTCAGATCCTCAATGGAAAGCAAGAAATCTTGTTGACTCATACTTCCCCCTTATGGGCCGAATCGGCTACTCCGAGATCACCCGCAAAGGACGGCCGCGCCCAGGCGCGCCAACGCGCTACCCAGTGGGTGGGCCGGGACGAGGTCACCAAGCCCGCCAAGCCTCTGGGGAAAATCAAAACCACGGCGACAAACAAAATGCCCATGAGGTAAAGCCACAAATCGGGATAGGACTCGGAGAGATAGGTCTTGCCGAAGTTCACCGCCAAAGTGCCGTAGACCGCGCCGATGAGCGAAGTTCGACCACCCACCGCAGTAAAGATGACCATCTCGATAGAGGGAACGATGCCGACGAAAGACGGTGACATGAACCCCACTTGCAGCGTGAACATGGCACCACCGATGGCGGAGAACAGTGCCGCCAGGCAGAACACGAAAATTTTGAGGTTCGCCACATCGTAGCCAGAGAACCGAACCCGATCCTCCTGGTCTCGCATGGCGACCAACAGCAGGCCCAGCTTGCTGCGCAGCACGGCGTGTCCCAGCAACAGACACGCGAGCAGCAACCCGCCATTGACGAAATACAGCACGTAGCGAGCCGCATCCGTGCGGATGTCCCATCCGTGGAGGGTTCTCAGATCCGTGATCCCGTTAATGCCGCCGGTCAATCCCTGCTGGCCGATGATCAACACGCTGAGAATCATGGCGATGGCCTGCGTGATGATGGCGAAATAAACGCCGCCGACCCGGCGCTTAAACATGGCGAACCCCAGAAAAAAGGCGAATAGGGTCGGCACCACCGCCATGGCCACCAGGGTGAAACTGAAACTGTAGAAAGGCTCCCAGAGCAACGGCAGTTCGGTGAGCTGGTTCCAGTCCATGAAATCGGGAATACCGGGTGTGGACTGAATGGCGGTGTTTTCCGGGGCCGAGGCTTCCAGTTTGAGGAACATCGCCATGCAGTAGCCGCCGAGGCCGAAAAATACCCCTTGCCCCAAGCTGAGGATCCCGCCGTACCCCCAGCACAACACCAGCCCGACGGCAACAAAGGCGAATGTCAGGTATTTGCCGATCAGGTTCAATCGAAAGATGTCGAACGTCAGTGGGAAAACCACCAGGATCAAGATCCCGACGATCACCAGACCCACCGTAAAGCGGTTTTTTTCGTCCAAAGTCGCCTTCCAGTTGAGCATGTAGAGCACCTCCTAGCGGCGAACCTTGCTGACGAAAAGCCCTTCGGGACGAATCATCAGCACACCGACCACAAATACCAGCGTAAGAACCTTGGCCATGGAGCCGGTCATAAAGAACTCCAGAATCGACTGGGCCTGCCCGATGCTAAAAGCAGACACCACCGTGCCGACGATGCTGGCCGCCCCGCCGAACACCACCACCAGGAAAGTGTCGACGATATAGAGCGAACCACTGGTGGGACCGGTCGAGGCGATCGTGGTGAACGCTGCCCCGGCAATACCGGCGAACCCACAGCCGAACGCGAAAGTCATCCGGTCCACGCCGGCGGTATCGATGCCGACGGCACCGGCAATGGCCCGATTCTGGGTCGTGGCTCGGACCTGGAGGCCCCAACGCGAACGGAACAGCAATAAACCCACGCCGGCCGTGACCGCCAACGCCAGACCCAACACGAACAGGCCGCTAATGGGTATGTCGATCATCTCCGCCGGCTGAACCGAACCCATCAGCCAGTCCGGCAAGGCCGGACTGACTTCCCGGGCGCCGAATGACTGACGGAAAATTTGCTGCAAAATCAGGCTCACACCCCACGTCGCCAGCAAAGTATCAAGTGGACGCGCGTAGAGGTGTCTGATGATGAAATACTCCAGCACCCACCCCACGGCGGCTGCCACCAAGAACGCCGCAACCAAGGCGAACAAAAAGTACTCATCCAGAAAGTCATAACGTTCAGCGATGGTCGAAAGCAGGTAGGTGGTGTAAGCACCGATAGCCATGAACTCGCCATGCGCCATGTTGATGACGCCCATCTGACCGAAGATAATCGCCAGACCCAGCGCCATGAGCAGCAACACGCTAAACAGGCTCAATCCGGCGAAACCTTGCATGATCAGGATCGCGAACATCTCCGAAGTATTGAGATCGCTCATCTTCTGACTCCCAATCGGTTGGCTGGCATCTTTGGGGGGCGGGACCGATCCGCCGGCGGAAAACCGGACCGACGGATCGGTGGCGGTGACTACTGATAACCCTCGGGGAACGGATCCGGCTCGATCAGCCCGGACTCATAGACGACATCCACTTGGCCGTCTTTACGCCAACGTCCGACCCGCAACTTGCTCCACAAGTGGTGGTTGGGATGAACCTTGACGTAACCTTCCGGTGCGGTATCCAACTCGATGTCAGGAGAAGCCGCGACAACCTTGTCCACATCAAAACTCCCGGCGCGTTCGACCGCCGCCTTCCATAACCAGGGCCCCAGATAAGCCGCCTGGGTGACATCACCAATGACGCTGTCCTCGCCATACTTATCCTTGAACGCCGCGACGAAAGCTTCGTTATTGGGGTTATCCAAAGTTTGGAAGTACTTCATTGCCGAGTAGAAGCCCTCGACGTTTTCACCGCCGATTCCCTTGACCTCGTCTTCAGTGGTGGAGATGGTGAGCAACGTCCACTTGTCGCCGGTGATGCCGGCGGCCTTGAGTTGTTTAAACCAGGACACATTGCTGCCGCCGACGACGATGCTGTAAATCACGTCTGGCTTGCGCAGCTTGATTTTGTTGATGAGCGAGCGAAAGTTGGTGTGACCCAGCGGGTAGTACTCCTCGCCAACCACCTTGCCCTTCAGGACGTTCTCGATATGTTTACGGGCGATTTTGTTGGAGGTGCGCGGCCAGATGTAATCCGACCCGATGAGAAAGAAGGTCTTGGCGTCTTTTTCTTCGGCCACCCAATCCAGACCGGCGATGATTTGCTGCGTGGCCTCCTGACCGGTGTAAATCACATTCTTGGATTGCTCCAGGCCCTCATAGAAGGTCGGGTAATAGAGCAGGCCGTTTTCTTTCTCGAACACCGGCAGGACTGCTTTGCGCGACGCCGATGTCCAACACCCGAAGACCGTCGCGACCCGATCGTTGACCAGCAGCTTGCGGGATTTTTCAGCGAAGGTCGGCCAGTCGCTGGCGCCGTCTTCTTTGATCACCTTAATCTGCCGCCCCAGTACGCCACCCATGGCGTTGATCTGTTCGATGGCCAAAAGCTCGGCCTGAATCGAGCCGATCTCGCTGATGGCCATGGTGCCGGTGGCGGAATGCAGATCACCGACCGTGACCGTGGTATCGGTGACCGCCAATCCGGTGGTGTTGACTTCACTGGTGGGATACTCGGTTGCGTGTCCGGGCGCCGCCAGCCACGTCGCCGCGAGAATCGCCAGCGCTGAACTGCGCCAGCGCCGGAAGCAAGTCAGTCGGGTCTTGGTCGTCGTCATATTCTGCTCCTCAAGATGTGGATGCGCGTCTGTGTCATCCGCCGAGGTGGATCAGCGGGACCCAATGACCACGGTCATACCGGGGCGAGAGGTCCGAGCCGGATGGGTCTGACCGATGGAAAACCATTTCCATCGCGATGCCGCATCAGGAAATCACCGCTTGAGGGAGGGAGACAATACGTCAATTGACGTATACCCAGCCGGCTGGACAGATCGCACTGGGACAATCAGCGAAGGGATTCGCTTGGCGCATCGCGGGTGCGATATCGCACCATCGGGGCGCATTCAGGCTGAGCCGGCAAACCAACATGGCCAGAAGAGCCATGAATTTCCCGCTATCAGCCGAAATGGAACATAAATTGCTAAAAACCTGACGATCACTGCGCCATGCAACCCCCATCGCACAAAGCGCGCACCCTACGGACCCGTGCCCGAACGAGGGTCGTCTCACGCAGGCCCACGCAAGGACCGCCGCATGCCGCTCCAAATCGTCAAAACCCGGCGGGACTACAACGCCTGGGTCGCCAACGAGATGCTGGAAGACTACGCACTGCGTTACGCGCCGCGGTCTTTTCGCAAATGGTCGGAGTTTCGTGTCGCCAACACCGCCCTGGGCTCGATCTCGTTTCTCGCGTTGGAAGCCATCGGCGGCACGCTCACGCTCGCTTACGGTTTTACCAACGCGTTTTGGGCCATTCTCGCCGTCAGTATCATCATCTTCCTCACCGGCCTGCCCATCAGCTACTACGCTGCCCGCTACAACATCGACGTCGATTTACTCACGCGCGGCGCCGGCTTCGGCTATATCGGCTCGACCATCACCTCGCTGATTTACGCCTCGTTCACCTTCATCTTCTTTGCGCTGGAAGCCGCCATCATGTCGCTGGCGCTGAGTTTGTACTTTGACATCCCCATCGCACTGTCTTATGTCATCAGCGCGCTCGTGGTCATCCCGCTGGTTCTGTTCGGAATCACCTGGATCAGCCGCTTTCAACTGATCACCCAGCCTATCTGGCTCATTCTTTTGTTTCTGCCGTACTTCGCGGTGATGCACCAAAATCCCGGCTTGCTCAGCGATTTGCTGACCTTCCGCGGTCAATCGGAAAATGGCACTGAGTTTGATCCGCTACTATTCGGCGCAGCCAGCGCCGTTGCCTTTGCCCTCATCGCCCAGATTGGTGAGCAGGCGGACTTTCTGCGATTCCTCCCGGATCTGACAGCGAAAAACCGCTACCGGTGGTGGAGTGCGATGCTGCTGGCCGGGCCGGGTTGGATCGTGTTGGGTTTCGCCAAACTGCTCGGCGGCGCATTTTTGGCGTTTGTGGCCATTCAGCACCAAGTGATGCCGGAAAAAGCCGTCGAGCCGACGCAAATGTATCTGGTGGTCTTTCAGTATGTGTTTCCTGACCCCGCCGACGCGTTATTGATCGCCACAATCTTCGTGCTGATCTCGCAACTGAAAATCAATGTCACCAATGCCTACGCCGGGTCGCTGGCCTGGTCCAATTTCTTCTCCCGGCTGACCCACAACCACCCCGGCCGGGTGGTGTGGCTGGTGTTGAACGTGCTCATCGCCCTGCTGCTGATGATGTTGGGCGTATTCGAAACCCTGGAGAATGTCCTCGGCCTCTACGCCAATGTCGCCATCGCCTGGGTCGGGGCGCTGGTCGCGGATTTGGTCATCAACAAACCGTTAGGACTGAGCCCCGCGCGGATCGAGTTTCGGCGGGCCTATCTGCATGACATCAACCCGGTCGGTGTCGGGGCCATGGGCATCGCCTCAATCCTATCTCTGTGCGCCTATTTGGGGTTCTTTGGAACGGTGGCGGCGGCCTTCGCCCCCTATATTGCCTTGACGGCGGCTTTTGTCTCGGCACCGGCGATCGCCTGGATCACCGGCGGGCGCTACTACATCGCGGAGCGGACCGAGCCCGATCGACCCTATGATCAAGCGGCGCAGGCTTGCACCGTATGCGGCAAGCATTACGAACACGAAGATACCGCCTTCTGTCCGGCCTATCGCGGACCGATCTGCTCCCTTTGCTGCACACTCGACGCCCGCTGCGAAGATGCGTGCAAGCAAACGCCCCGGTTCAGCGAATTGCTCGGACGGCTTTTACCCAGAGCAACTCGCGGCTATTTGTCACCCAAGACCAGCCGAAATTTCGTCGAGTATATGCTCGTTCTCGGCAGCATCAGTGCGCTGATGGCCATCACCTTTTTGTTCATTTACCTGCAAGAGGAAATCAATCTCGGCGTCATGGGCACTTTCCAGACGCAAGCACTCCGAGAGGGTTTCATCAAACTCTATTGCACGTTGGTCGTGGCCACCGCCATGGGCACGTGGTGGATCGTTTTAAGTAACGAGAGCCGTCGCACCGCACAACAGGAATCCAATGCCCAAACACACCGGCTACTTCGGGAAATCGAGGAACACCAGAAAACCGACATCAAACTGCAGCAGGCCAAGGAGCAGGCCGATGCCGCCAATTTCGCCAAGAGCCGGTTCCTCGGCAGTATGAGTCATGAGCTGCGCAATCCACTCAACAGCCTGCTCGGCTACGCTCAGCTGTTGCACCGGGCCGACGACATTCCGCTGCATCGTCGCCCGGCCCTGGGGATCATGAAAGACAGCGGCGAACACCTGCTGGCCTTGATCAATGACATTCTGGATATCGCACGGATCGAGGCGAGAAAACTCGAGCTGTCACGAGACACCATCGATTTCCCAAGTTTCGTCGCCAAACTCACCGATATGTTCCGGATCGAGGCAGCGAACAGCGGGTTACATTTCCAAGTGGACATCAAAAACGCGATTCCGCAATGGGTCCGGGGCGATGAGCGGCGCACGCGGCAAATTCTGATCAACCTCTTAAGCAACGCCATCAAGTTCACAGACCAGGGCGAGGTTATCTTCCGGGTCAGTTATGCCAACGAAATCGCGCGCTTTGATGTCATCGATACGGGTACCGGAATCGACCCGGCCGAGCTCAACCGTATCTTCGAGCCGTTCCACCGTGTCACTGGCGAGTTTCAACGCCCGCGAATCGCCAGCAGCACCGATGCCGGGTTGGGACTGACCATTACCAAAACCCTGGTGGACCTCATGGGTGGCGAATTGACCGTCACCAGTACACCCCATAAGGGGAGCACCTTTCGGGTGCGGTTATTTCTGCCGGAGCTCAGTGCCGAGCGGGCGCACCCCAACGAACAGACCATCATCGGGTACGTTGGACCCCGGCGAAAAATTCTGCTGGTCGACGATCAACCCGAACAGCGGAAAATGCTGGAAATCCTGCTGGCGCCCCTTGGTTTTGAAATTGAACATGCGACCGGTGGATACGCCTGTCTGGCAGCAGCCAAGCTATGGCAACCCGATCTCATCCTGCTGGATCTGACGATGCCGGATTTAAGTGGCAGGGAAGCCGCCCGCATGCTTCGGGAAGCACAAGGCTATACCGGAAAGATTGTGGTGGTATCGGCCAACGCGTTCGAGTCCGAACCCGCGCAAAACCAACTGGCCGGATACGACGATTACTTGATAAAACCCATTCACTTGCCACACCTGCTAGACACCTTGGAACGCCATTTATCTATCCGTTGGCGCTACCACCGGCCAGATCAAACGTTGGAACCGCGAGCTAAACGTAACGAGAAACGCCATGCCCCCTGAATCGATGCCTGAACCAAGACGGATACCCGGAGAAAGCGATCTGACGGCGCAACGAATCGCGCCAACGACCCTCGCACGCCCGATCCGTGAGTCCTGCGACCGTTCACACCGCAAAGCCCCGACACCTCACGATCCGTCCGTCGTGATGGTGGTCGACGACACCCCGGCAAGCGTGTCGTTTTTGTTCGAGGTCTTGGATCAAGCCGGTTACCAGGTGATGCTGGCAACCGGTGGCGCCGATGCACTCAATCAACTGAACGAGCGCACGCCCGATCTCATCCTGCTCGATGCGGTTATGCCGGGAATGGATGGGTTCGATGTCTGCCGCCGCCTGCACGAGGCGAAACGGACGCGGGAAATTCCCGTGATCTTCATGACGGGTCTGGGAGACAGTCAAGATGTGGTCCGCGGTTTTAGCGAAGGCGCGGTGGATTACGTCGTCAAACCGGTGAACCCTGATGAGCTGTTGATTCGTATTCAAAGTCACTTGATGCAAGCCCGAAGAATCCAACGGGTGCAGGACGTCCTCGCCGCGGACCACGAAGCGACCATCGCCGTGGATAACGAAGGTCAGGTGGTGTGGATGATGGGACAAGCCCGCCACCGACTGAAGCACTACCACGGGGAATGGAAGGACAACGAGGAGGTGCCCTCATTGCCTGCGCCCTTGCTGGCATGGGTCATCGATCGCCTTGCCGACGAGACCGGTGAAGCGTCCCCGTATGCCATTGCGCGGGAAGGCCAAACCTTGCGGGTACGACTACAAGCCAACACCCACATCGGCGGTGCCGTGCTTTACCTGAGCGAACAGCGTGATCCGCCATGCGCCGAAGGACTGGCTCGCCGGTGGGGGTTAACCGAGCGTGAATCCGAAGTTTTGTTGTGGGTGGCCCGCGGTAAGACCAACCCGGAGATCGGCCTGATTCTCGGCATTAGCCCGCGCACGGTGAACAAGCATCTGGATCACATATTCAGCAAGTTGGGGGTGGAAACCCGAACTGCGGCGGCGCTGACAGTGTTGAATCCGCACACGGAATAATCCGGTGAAGTGCCCCAAACCGACTTCCGCTCGCAATCCAATACCTGGAAGAATGTCCCGCTCTCAGGTTCCGCAGAAAGTCGTGGTGACCGCTTCGTCCGGCGCCGGGGGATCGGCGTAGTGGGCGAGGTTGGGATGATCCTCATAGGGATTGGTCAAAACCGTCATCAACTCGTCCATCGGTTTGAAATCCCGCGCCTCGGTGGCCGCATCGATCGCCTGTTGAATGCGGTGATTGCGGGGAATGTACGCGGGATTGGCGGCCCTCATGGCGGCTTGCCGCGAAGCTTCGCTCTGCCCCTCCCGGCTCAGCCTGGCACGCCACTGCTTTGCCCAGGTGTCGAACGCCGTGGGATCTTTAAATAGCGAGCGAACCGGCTCGTCTCTCGCAGACGCTTTATCTCCCAGGGCGCTGAGACGACGAAAAGTCAGCGTGAAATCAGCCCCCGAGTTTGCCATGGCTTGTAACAGTGCCTTGGCCAGATCCAGATCGCCATCTTCAGCGCTGGCCAGTCCCAATTTACGGCGCAAACCGGCCCGATAAGCCGAGTCAAACCGCTGGGCGTATCCGTCCAAGGCCGTTTGCGCCGCGGCCATGGCGTGATCTTCGCGCTCCCCCAGAAGGCGCAACAGTGCGCCGGCCAACTGGGCCAGATTCCAATGACCGATCCGTGCCTGCTGGTCATAGGCATAGCGGCCGCGGGTATCGATGGAACTGAACACCGTCCTGGGATGAAACGCATCCATAAAGGCGCATGGACCGTAGTCGATGGTCTCGCCGGCAACGGACAAATTGTCGGTATTCATCACCCCGTGAATAAAACCCACCATCATCCACGAGGCCACCAGGTCCGCAGTGCGCTCACAAACAGACGCCAGCAAAGTAAGGTAAGGGTTGTCAGCCTCGGCGGCTTCTGGGTAATTCCGGTCGATCACATAGTCGGCCAGACGCTTCACGGCATCCGGATGCCCGTTGTGATGAAAATACTCGAAGGTGCCGACCCGAACGTGACTCCGGGCCAGTCGGGTCAAAACGGCCCCGGGCTGTGGCGTTTCGCGGAAGACCTCGTCGCCCGTCAGTGCCATGGCCAAGGCCCGGGTGGTGGGAATCCCCAAGGCCGCCATGGCCTCAGCGACGATGTACTCGCGCATCACCGGGCCGAGAACGGCGCGACCGTCGCCACCGCGCGAGAACGGCGTAGGACCCGCGCCTTTGAGATGGAGGTCTCGGCGGATACCGTCGCTTCCGACCCATTCGCCCAAAAGAATCGCCCGTCCGTCGCCCAACTGCGGCACCCAATGACCAAACTGATGCCCGGCATAAGCCATGGCCAAGGGTTCGGCGCCTTCCGGGACATAGTTTCCGGCAAATGCGTCGGCCCACGGCGACGAACTCATAACATCCGCGTCCAACCCCAGTTGGGCAGCCAAAGAGCGATTGAACCGCACCAGTTCGGGCCGGGAAACCGGCGTGGGTTGCACCCGCGCGTAGAAGTGCTCCGGCAATCGCGCGTAGCTGTTATCGAAAGGGACAGGTGCTCGCATTACAATTTACCGGTGGCGAAAATAAATACCATGATAAGCCCGAAACCCGCCGGTGGCGATTCCGCATCCGGTCGCGCCGGATCACCCGCTTTCAGAATCGGCGCGAACCACTTCGGTTCCCAACGGCCAATGAAACCGAAGGACAGCGGGCGTTGGGCACCCGAACCCGGCGTGACGCTGGCCCTCTGTCGGAAGATGGGTAAGACACCGAACACCGTATCAGAACAGACCACTCAAGGGACGGTCATCGCATGCACTATCAAGGCAGTTGTCACTGCGGCGCCGTACGCTTCGAGGTCGAAGCACCGGCGGATCTAGAAGTGGAAGAATGTAACTGCTCCATTTGCACCAAAGGTGGTTTTCTGCACCTGATCGTGCCCAGAAGTCGATTCCAGCTGCTGTGTGGCCAACAGAACCTGACCACCTACACCTTTAATACCGGCGTGGCAAAACACACCTTCTGCGCCACGTGCGGCATCAAGCCGTTCTATATACCCCGCTCCAACCCCGATGGCGTGGATGTGAACGTTCGTTGTTTGGATCCGGTGCCCGAGCGTTTACGAATCAACCCTTTCGACGGTCAAAACTGGGAGCAAAATGCCCACAAACTGGCCCACAAAAGCCGCGACCCGTAACTAACCGAGCGGCGCGTCGGCCGCTAGGCAACCGCTTGAAAGCGGCGTTTTACCGTGCGTGAAAGCCCTCGCGCGGGTGAGACCCCGCGCATGAACAAGAGCAGGACAAGCGAATACGTGGGAACACCACCCGATCCCGAGCGTGGCACCTTGATCCACTCATGGGGCCGCCGAATCCGATACCCACACCTCGCAGCCCAGGGTCCGGCCGGCTGGTAGCAGGCCGATGCGCATGATCCGCGTGAACAAGTCCGGGTTGTTGTAGCGGAAATCCTGCACGGCCTCTAAGGTCAGCGCCTTGGGTCGACGCGCAAGCGGCGGGTTGGGCAATAAAATGTTGGACGCGGTCCCGACATATAAGCGTTCGCCGTCGGCCAACAGGGTTCGGATACCGTATGCGGACGGCAAACCGAAGCCATTGTCCACCACGATACGCCAATCGGTGCCATCTTCACTGGCGTAGAGCTTGGCCAGTCCGGCGGTCGACCCGCCCAGGGGATCACCACCCAACTGGAAGGTTCCGATATACATCGTGCCCCCCACCACCGCGGAAGCCCAACCGTAGGCGTTTCGGGGATCACCCAACCCATCGCTGGTGATCAATTCCCAATCGGTGGCCACATCCGGATTGGCGCTGCGCAGCAAGGAAAATCCGTTGATATAGTTCACAGTGGTCAAATAGAGCTGGCCGGAAAAGGGCTGCAATCGCATCACGCCCACATTACCGGCGGGTAAGGATTGGGTGGGCGTCACATCAGTAAAATTCAATCCATCGCCCGCATACAAGGCGTAGGTACCGCCAAAGTCCCACGTCCCGACGTATAGCTCACCCCCGAATTCGGTCAGCTCCGACACCGAACCGTCCGGAAAACGGTTCCTAAAGGACCACGGGTCGCCGCCGCCTTCAGTGTAGGTCCAAAGCTCCGCTCCGTTGCTATTCTCTGTGCCGACGTAGAGCGTTCCGTTGTAAACACTCATGGCCCGAATGGAGGTGTTGGCCGCGTCCTCCAGAGGGCCGCCGGACAGAACCGTCCAATCGAAGCCGTTCTCGCTCACGATCAATTCGGCCCCGCTTTGGTAGTTTGCCGAACCGGCGAAAATTTTGCCGTTGTGAACGATCATTTTCCGCAAACCCAGACTTCCGCTCCGGGATTTATAGACCTTGGACCAACGACCGGTCGCGGCGTCCAAGCGCCAGATTTCGCCGCCGGTGCCGCGAACAAAACCGAAAATCTGGAGAATCCCGGAGGGCGCGCCGCCACCGTACGGCGGCAACAGACGTGCGGCAAGCTGATCGACGTTTGCGGTCCCAACGAACAAGTCATCCCCCAGCTTGGCCAGAGACCAAGCGTAGCGGTTTCGCGTATCCCCGAATCCTGGCCCGACATCACCGGTCAGATTCACGAACCGACTCACCGGGGCCGCCCAGGCCTCCGCCGCCAGGCAGAGGCATATCAGCCCAACTTGCGCCGCCGTGCACATCCAATGCCCCAAACTCATAGCTCACTCCCTTAGACGAATTGCGGATTGGCCAATAGGCGACTCTCACTCAGGTCATTGGAACGAACCAAGCACACTGCGCTAGCGACGGATTTGTTGCTTATGGTCACTGACCCGTGTCTAAGGGATAGTCGAGGGCTGAGAATATCGCAACCATAAAGCGGGGCGAGTCACCACCAACGATGACGACCGGTCATAGGTCGGCGAACATGTGTCCGGAATTGCCCCGGAAACAAACCCATCCGCGGTGCCAAAAAATAACATCGCAAGAAGCGTCGCCTCGACATCCAAACGATTGTTCCCAAAGAAACGTTTTGAAGGTATTATTTCTATAGAAATACAGGAGGGCGTGATGGCCCAATCAATACCTCGGGCGTCAGCAGATAAACAGCGGGAGATTTTGACCCATGCGGTGATCGCTGCCGCCGAATCCTTGGGGTTAAACGGTGCGACCCTGGCGCAGGCTCTGGGCATCAGTCCCGCTTCTGTTTCCCGAATGCGAAATGGTCATCACCAGCTGGGGCCGGATAAGAAAGAATGGGAATTGGCCGTGTTACTGATTCGCCTGTATCGCGGGCTCGATGCCATCTGCGGGGGCGATGCGAAGGTGGTCCGTGCCTGGATGGCCAATTGGAATAACGACCTGCAGGGGATACCCAAAGAACTGATCACGCGGGTCATCGGCTTAACTCATGCGGTCGACTATGTGGACAGCTACCGAGCTCGCGTATGAGGCACGCCCCCTTGGGGGCACGCCGTGGCGCATTGTGGAGGACCAGTACCACGCCTCCACATTGAAACTGGCGAAAACGGCCGAAGACCAAGCGATCCTCGAACAAATCCTGGAAGACAGCAAACCGGCCTATCCCCTCGACACGGAGCATCTTCATTACCTGCTGAAAACCCCGTTTCGATACCGTCCGGCCTATCCCTACGGTTCGCGCTTTCGTCGAGCGGCCCAAGCCCAGGGGGTTTTCTATGCCTCCCGCGACAAACGCACGGCACTGGCCGAAACAGCGTATTACCGACTTCGCTTTTTCGCGGCATCGCATCACACACCCTGGCCGAGCTGCGAACATCGACTGACCGCCTTTTCGGTTCGTTTTCGGACCGACCGGGGATTGGATTTAACCACCGGGGCGCTGGCACGCGACCGGGCATTGTGGACACACCCCAGCGATTACACCGCCACTCAAGCCTTAGCGGATTGCGCCCGCGATGCGGGTATCGAGACGATTCGCTATCTATCCGTTCGAGACCCGAAACAGCAGCTGAACGTCGCGTTGATGACTCCCAGCGTATTCATTCTCCCGCAACCGGTCCGCCAAGAAAGTTGGCTGATGTACATCGGCTCGACGGAAGTAACCTGCTATCAACCGGGAACGCCGCCGCGACAAGGGATTCGTTTTGCGGTTGAGGATCTGGATCGATCGGACGCACAAAAAAGCCCGACCTGACGGCCGGGCTCGAGGGTTTGTTAGTCAGGTAAAGCCTTATGCGCCGAAATGGGCTTTGGCCTCCCGACGGCGGGCGTGAAGGACCGGCTCGGTATAACCGCTGGGTTGTTCCCGGCCCTTGAAGACCAAATCGCACGCCGCTTGGAAGGCGACACTTTGCTCGAAATTGAGCGCCATTTCCCGATAGTGTGGGTCTCCGGCATTTTGCCGGTCCACCACCGCTGCCATCCGCTTCATGGTTTCCATAACCTGCTCCTCGGAGCAAACGCCATGGTACAACCAGTTGGCCACATGCTGACTGGAAATCCGCAGCGTCGCCCGGTCTTCCATCAGCCCCACATCGTGGATATCCGGCACTTTGGAGCAACCCACGCCTTGGTCGACCCAGCGAACGACGTAACCCAGGATACCTTGGCAGTTGTTATCCAACTCTTGCTGGATATCTTCCGCCGTGGGCCGGGCATCGCCCAATAAGGGAATGGTCAGGATGTCATCTAAGCTGGCGCGCTCGCGTTGTGCCAACTTGGCCTGCACCTGTGCGACGTTGACTTCGTGATAGTGCATGGCGTGCAGCGTCGCGGCGGTGGGCGAAGGCACCCAGGCACAGCTGGCACCGGCCAACGGATGGGCGGCTTTAGTATCCAGCATATCTTTCATTCGATCGGGCTTGGGCCACATGCCCTTGCCGATCTGGGCTTTGCCTTTGAGGCCGCATTCAAGACCGATATCCACATTCCAGTCTTCGTAGGCCTTGATCCACGGCTGGCCCTTCATGGCCTCCTTCCGGATCATGGGACCGGCTTCCATGCTGGTATGGATTTCATCGCCCGTGCGATCCAAAAAGCCCGTATTAATGAAGATGACCCGTTCTTTGGCCTGGCGGATACATTCTTTCAAATTGACGGTGGTACGCCGTTCTTCATCCATGATGCCGATTTTAAGGGTGTTGCGAGCCAGCCCCAGGGCATCTTCGATCCGGCTGAACAACTCAACAGCGAAGGCCACTTCTTCCGGGCCGTGCATTTTCGGTTTCACGATGTACACACTGCCGGCTTGGCTGTTGCGGAAACGGCCGTCGGCTTTGAGGTCGTGAATGGCAATCAGAGACGTCACCATGCCATCCAAGATGCCTTCCGGCACTTCGTTGCCATCTTTATCGAGCACCGCGCCATTGGTCATCAGATGACCGACATTGCGGACCAACAGCAAACTGCGACCCGATAACTTCAAGCTGTCGCCGCCGGGGGCAGTGTATTCACGATCATCGTTTAAGGCGCGGGTTAGAGATTTACCGCCTTTGTCGAAGGTTTCCGTCAGGTCACCCTTCATCAGACCCAGCCAGTTGCGATAGACCAGGACTTTGTCGTCGGCATCCACGGCAGCAACCGAGTCTTCGCAATCCTGAATGGTGGTGATCGCCGATTCCAGCACCACATCCTTGACCCCGGCCGGATGATCTTTACCGATGGGATGATTCGGGTCGATTTGAATCTCGGCATGCAATCCGTTGTTACGCAGGAGAATGGTCGTGGGTTGATCGCCCGCCCCCTGGTAACCGACGAACTTTTCCGGTTCCGCCAGCGCGGTCTCACCGTCGGGTGTGAGCACCACGAGTTGACCGTCCCGCACGCGATACGCCGTGGCTTCACCGTGCTGGCCCGACGCCAGGGGTGCAGCACGATCCAGGAACTCGCCGGCAAAGGCAATGACTTTGGCGCCACGCACGGGGTTGTAGCCTTTCCCCTTCTCCGCACCATCCGATTCCGGAATCACGTCGGTACCATACAAGGCGTCGTACAAGCTACCCCAACGGGCGTTGGCGGCGTTGAGCGCGTAGCGAGCATTCATGACCGGAACAACCAACTGCGGACCCGCCAACGTGGCGATCTCCGGATCGACGTTGGCCGTGCTGATCGCGAAATCTTCGCCTTCCTCAACGAGGTAGTTGATGTCTTTTAGAAACTGTGTGTAAGCCGCGGCGTCGTGGCTCTGACCCCGGTGCTCTCGATGCCAATTGTCGATCTGCGCTTGCAACGCATCGCGTTTCTTGAGCAAAGCCTTATTGGTCGGCCCGAGATCGTTAATGATCGCCTCAAAAGCGGACCAAAACTGGTCGGGTTCGATGCCGGTTCCAGGCGCGGCCTCGTTTGCCACCAAATCATACAAAACCTTGGCAATCTGAAGACCACCGTGTTGAACGCGTTCTGTCATAGCAAATAGAATCCAATTGCTGGTGGGCAACACCCGGGGCAGCCATACGGTCAAGCTGCAAAGGGCGAGCCGCGCGGTGAATCGAAGGCGCTCAATACTACACAATTCTGCCGGGGGATTCATGTGCCGCCAGGGACCGAACCCACGCGATTCATCAAGGACTGTGCGAATACCCTCATGCTCGGACTGACCTGGACATTTACCCGAATTTTCGCAACCGGATTGTTGCTGCTCAGCCCCTTACTGGCGTGTTTGGTCGCGAGCATCATCGCCGTGGGCCTGCTGATCGCCCGCCGCGAACGTTGGCCTTGGGACGACGCACTCTATTTCGCCTTCGTCACCGCCACCACGGTGGGCTACGGCGACTTTCGTCCAACGGCGCGGTCATCAAAGTTGCTGGCTATCGTCATCGCGTTCGTCGGATTGTTGCTCACCGGCATGATCGTGGCGGTGGGTTTATACGCTGCCCAGGTGACCCTAACTGAACACTATGGGGTGGCCGGCGTTGACGCATAACCTTCTTTCTGGTCGCTGTGGCCGACATGCAAGGTGAATTCGGCCTGCCAGGCGACCCGAATCTCATGACCCGATCGACTTGGCGTTTCGACTCCTAAACGCGGCGGACGAGGTGACTCGCCTGATCATCGGCGATGCCCCCAGAATGGCCATTCAAATGACGACCGGCTAGGCGAAACCCGCCACAGGATGGTAGTTTATGCTCCCACAGTCGGCCCAAGCGAATGAGCGAATGCCGCGTTCCCGAGATGGCACCGTTTGAATAGCCAATCACCAAACGGGTATGGCGCGAGATGGTGTAACAGCCCGGGGTAGTGCGCGCCCCAACGACTCTGATTCAACGGCGATATGAATGACGACCCGCCCACAATGACGACCTGGAAGATCAACCCATGACGCCCACGGCCAAGCCGTCGAACACTCATCAATCGCCTCTGGAACTGAAAGGCAGTGTCTTCACGTTGACGGTGCTTCGACTATTCGATTTAGATTTGCCGCGCGTGGGTGAAGCGCTGGCCACCAAGCTGGCTCAAGTGCCGGGATTCTTCGATCAGGCACCCGTGGTAATCGACTTGATGTCGTTGCCGGATAGGTACAACCCGGCGCCGCTCCCTGACTTGCTCGACCTGCTCCGGCAACACAGTCTGGTGCCTGTGGCGATCCGTTCTGAAGAGCCTGACACACTGGCCGAAGCACGGAGTCTGGGGGTTGGCGTTCTTCCTCAGGGACGCAGCGCCGGCGCCACGCCTAGCTCCACCTCAGAACCGGCCAAAACAACCCGTCCGCCCGGCCCGAACCGGATCATCGATACGCCCGTTCGATCCGGCCAACAGATTTACAGTCAGGGCGACTTAACCATCATGGCCTCAGTGAGTGCCGGCGCGGAAGTGATGGCCGAAGGCAGTATCCATATTTACGGCGCCCTGCGAGGCCGTGCCCTGGCCGGCGTTCAGGGTGACGAGCGCGCCCGAATCTTCTGCCAGCAACTGGCCGCGGAGCTGGTGTCCGTCGCGGGGATTTACACCATCGCGGAAGATATACCGGCACAGTTCCATGGCCGCGCGACCCAAATTGCTCTCGAAAAAGAAAACTTGCGTATCATGGCCCTCGGCACCTAATCATCCAGGATTCATTGTTACCCGCTGTTCACAGAATTGAGAGGATCTGATTTTGGCGAGAATCATCGTAGTGACATCCGGCAAAGGTGGCGTGGGAAAGACCACGACCGCCGCGTCTTTCGGTGCAGGGCTCGCGCTAAGAGGGCATAAAACCGCATTGATCGACTTTGACGTGGGTCTGCGCAACCTGGATTTGATCATGGGCTGCGAACGCCGGGTGGTTTATGACTTCGTCAATGTCATTCATGGTGAAGCGAAGTTGGCGCAGGCGCTGATAAAGGACAAGCGCGTACCCGAGCTCTCCATCCTGGCGGCCTCCCAAACACGGGACAAAGACGCACTGACCCTGGAAGGCGTGGAGGCCGTTCTCAATGAACTGGCAGAAGACTACGAATACATCGTGTGCGACTCGCCTGCCGGCATCGAGAAAGGTGCGCTGCATGCCATGTACTTCGCCGACGACGCATTGGTGGTCACCAACCCGGAGGTTTCGTCGGTACGCGACTCTGATCGAATTCTCGGCCTGCTGTCTAGCAAAACGAAACGTGCCATAGACGGGCCCGAACCGATCAAGGAGCACTTGGTGCTCACCCGCTATTCTCCCAAGCGGGTAACCCAGGGTGAGATGCTCAGTGTTGAAGACGTTTTGGAAATACTCGCCATCCCCCTACTCGGGGTCATTCCGGAATCACGTTCGGTACTGCAATCATCCAACGCCGGCGCGCCCATCATCCTGGAAAATACCAGCCGGGCCGGACAAGCCTACGATGATGTGGTCGCCCGGTACCTGGGCGAAGAACGCCCCATGCGATTCGTGGAAGAGGAACGTGGTTTATTTCGGCGATTGTTGAGGGGCTAGTCATGGGCATTTTGAATTTCTTTCGTTCGAGCAAAAAAGCATCCGCTCACGTCGCCAAGGAACGGTTACAAATCGTCGTTGCCCACCAACGCAAGACCCGCGAGCAGGAAGCGTATTTCAAAGATCTACAACGAGATTTGCTGGAAGTGGTCAGACGCTACGTGCAAGTCGATGACGATGCCGTACAAGTTCAGGTGGATCATCAAGGGGATTGCGACATTCTTGAACTGAACATCGTCCTGCCCGAAAGCTGAGCGGCGAGCCTTCACTGGCCCGTGCGGTCAGCTGCGATTTTGTTCAGCCCGTCAGCGGAGTCCGCTCAATTCGGAGCCGACCGCGCATCCCGGTCGTCAACACCGACCTCATCATCCCACCGCCCGCACTTCTGGCGGGCGGCAGCTCCCCCCCCCACATCCCGCCTTTAGCCATCCGCGGCCAGGCCGATAGAAACGTCAAGGTGGGCTCACCGTCACTAGCCATCATGTAGCCCGCCGGTGAGACGAAGCCATGATGCGCGTGTTCTTTCGGAGAGTTGGTCTGCTAGGAGCGATTTGCCTCCAGCTTTGGATCCCGCAAGCCGTTGCGGCGCCACCCGGGCCTTGGTACGTCGTCCTCGGGCCCGTCGTACTTGACATCCAAGAGGAAAGTGATGAATTGGTGTTCGAGGCGCCGGTCACCGCCCCGGTTGTCGGAACGGTCCTTCCGGGTGGTGATTTACCGGGGTCCGGCGTTTCGCTATCCGACGAAAAAGTGCTCGCGCTGACCATCGGTTACCAGTTCACGCCCTGGTTTAGCCTGGAGACGTTTATCGGTGGCCCCGTCCCCACGTTCGAGATCGAATCGACCGGGACGTTGCGAAACGCACCCTTGGCCGAAATTTCTCTGCCGCTTTTCCGCGATATCAAAGTCGGACCGATTCCCGGAAAAATTGGCGAGGCCAAAGCGATTCCGTTCGTTGTCCAAACCCTCTTGCGACCGGTTACATTCGAACGATGGCGACCGTTCGTAAGTATCGGGTTGATGTATCTGGTGACGTTCGACGAACAAGCCACGGTGGACAGTCTCGGGATCGCGGCGGACGACCCCACCTATGGGACCCAGTTAGAAGTCTCTGACGAATGGGGACTGTTGGCCGGCGTCGGCGTAGACTACCAGCTCACACCGCATTGGTTCGTTCACGGTCATGTCAGCTATGGCCACATGGAAGTCGAAGCGCGTCTAACCAATCTCTACGCACGAATCCGCCCCATCGGAATCATGCCGGCCAGTGATGCATCGGTCGACGTTCCGACAGGCTTGGTGGCATGGAATCTGGGCATCGGTTACCGCTTCTAGTCAATCCCACGGCACAAACTGACGCGAAACAACCATTGCAATTGCTCGCGAGACGTCGCTCCGGCGACAACGGGTCGACACGTCACAGGAAGCTTCCTGTGACGTGTCGTTCTAATGCCGAATCAGCTTACCCCTGAGGCCGACGCGTCCTCGACGTGGTTTTGGCGTTGCCTGGCACGCCAAGCCAACGCGCCCAGCCCCAAGCCGAATAGAATGATTGCCGGGCCCCAGGGCAAAAACACACCCCAAAAATCGAATAGTCCCACAGCAAACGGAAACACGGAAACGTACACCTCGCCGGAGCGCACATCCCGCGCCGTCACCAAGCCGATAAACATTCCCGGACCCGAAAATTCGTGCTCCACAACAATGGTTCCGCGACGATAGACCTGCGGCTTGGTGCCATACAAAGTGGCATTCTCGATATCTCGCTGCGAGCCTAAATTTTCTTTCGTGGCGGTATAACCGAGATCGTAAACGTCCCGCAGAATGCGGAATGTGACCTCCATGTTGCGTAACTCGGGGCTCAGCAGATCAACGACGAAGGTCGCCCTGCCAACCACCGGAACGTCTTCGCAAAATTCCCTGGCCGCATGCGTCTCCGGCTGATAACCCGTGAAATGCGCTTCGTAGATCTGGCCGATTCGCATCACGCAGCGGTCATCTTCCATTGACACACCGCCGTGCGCCCAGACCGGCTCACCACTGGTCATGACCGTCACCGCCAGAAAGAGCCCGACGGCACGCCCATAGATTCGTCCCATGAAAGCGATCCTCCAACTCGGGTCACGGCCGGTTAAGCCGGCCGTGACCGCCAAGGGTTTCTAAGAGACTGTCTCGGAATCTTGTGCTTCCAGATCGGCGCGACCGCCCTCCCCACGCGAGGGTAGAAATTGCGGAATTAACGTGCCTCCTACCTCCGTGAAGTAGCGATTCCCCAGGTCATCGTAGAAGAAAAGCATGCCGGCAAACTGTAAATCCGCCTCATACACGATGGCTGACAAACGCAGCTCTTCCCAGAGGGCGTCTTCGACCACGATGGTCATTACCCGGGTTTCGCCAGGCTGAAGAGGAGGGTCGTTGGAGATAACGCCATCAGGCGCGACGGAATCATAGAAATCCACTCGTTCGACTTTCAACACGTCCGGATTGACGAATCGTGCTCCACCGGCGAGGAACTCGCCAACGCGAATGGGGCGATCCGCACCGTTGGTCACCTCGAGTTTGAGCGCCAGGCTGCGACGCGGCAGGTTGAACTCAGCCCGTTGAACAGACGCCTTGACCGCCAGGGCCTCCGGCGGTGGCGGCAGGACGGGGGCTTCGATTTTGCCGGTTTGCAGTGGAATAGTGACCGGATACTTGGAATTGGCATAGATCGTCCAACCCAAAGCGGCACCCAGCACAAACAGGACGGCGAAAATACTCACCGCCACATCAGTCAGGGTGATGAGCTTACTTTCCCCTTCATCTTCGCCTTTTTCTTCAAGGGTCACATACCGGCGCATCAGAACAGGCGGCTTGCGGAACCAATACCACAACCACAGAACCCCTACGACCATCCAAAAGATGTGCAACGTCCATTGAGTGTCGAGCCCGTAGTTCTCGACATCGATCACTTCACCAGTAAGCAAAGTCGCCTCATGGACGAAGTCGCCCTTGCTACCGGTCACCTCCACCCAATGAGCAGGACCGACGATCGGACCCGCCTCCCACACGTTAATGAGTGGATGAACATGCCAACGGCCTGGCACGCGGGCCTTGAGGGTAACCTCATATTCGTAGTACTCACCAAACTTAAAAGCCGTGCTTCGAATCTGGTGCATGCCGTTGATCACCACGTCCTCACGAATGAAGGTAGGACCGGGAACACCGATGTTCAGAAAAGCCCACCCTTCCACGGACGGCAACCAACTCGGCCAATGGTTAGACACCACGAATTTACCTTTGACCGTCACCGTCTCGTTGACCGCCACATTGCGTGGATAGATCTCGGTATCGAACCAATGCACCGATTGCATGCGAATCCCTGCCATTTGGGCAATCTCGCCGTGTGCGTAGATCGTGCCCCAAGGCAGCATCATCAAAAGCGCCAAGCAAACAGCGGCCACTCCCTGACCACCGATCCGACGCGCTCCCTGGCGTTTGCTTATCACTGATTTCGTCCTCTCAATTCTTTGTGTTCACGACACGCGGCGGAAACCGACCCGCGCCGTACGGTCTGGGTCTGGCTAAATGACTTTTTGCAACCACAAAGGTCGTGCCGCTTTGGAACCTACCCAGACAAAAACGTAATAAATGAGAATACAGACGAATCCCGCCATCGCGACCGTCACGGGTGCAACCGAATCACCAAAAGTACGCAGCGTTCCCGCCTCGATAATCCGCACGTATTCAGGCATGGCGGTACGAACATATGTGAAGCCCATGTAGTCGGCCAAGGTGATGACCATGCCATGCAATTCGATAGGGACCTGCATGGGCGCAATGCCAGGCCAGTTCAGGGTATAGAACAACACACCCCACAGAAATCCACCGACCAAACCGGTCACGGCAAAGCTCCGCGTAATCATCAGCACCGCGTCTATGGCGACGGCGGCACCGATCCATGTAGCTGGCATAACGAAGTTGAAGGGAAAGGCCGTGAACACATAAAAATTGACGTACCGGCTAAGCATCGTGGAAATAAAGAAGCCCACAGCCACCGTCGTAAACGCCACCGGAAGTTTGAAATTTTTCCAAAAGAAATAGGTGAGGACACAAGGCAACGTCATGATGAGCATGGGTGTCACTAACGGCCACCATCGGCGATCGCGCCAATCTTGCCAGTAATCCCAATCGCCTGCGGTAAGCGCAATCACGAAGACGAATACGCCACCCAGAATGATCATAAAGAAGGGATAGACAATATAGTCGATATTTTTCCAGGCCTCCCATTGCTCTCGCGCATTGGAAACAGCCGTATCTTGAATGACCGCCCCGGCAGGGGCGTCGGTGGGTCCCAAACGAATTCCCATAATCTCCTCCGTGTGATCTTGATCAACGCTCGTCGATCGACCGCCGTAAGCGGCCGGGCATCTCGTTATCTGGTCCGTTTCGACGGACATGCCCGGCAACGAGGCCGGGCATGTCCGTAACGGATCTTGCTATCAGTATTTGTTCTGGTTTGCGGCTTTACGCTCTAACCAAACGGTCCATTTCTTCGACGCTCATTTTCTGGGTGATCTCACGCATCCGCTGCAGGCACTGCACAACGAAACCGCCCAAGAACACCAGATTGAAAGCCGCAAGCACGAAGAACCAGTGAACGGGCGAAGCAAACAACTCTTCAGCATAGAAGAAGGTATGTCCCCACTCATTAAAGGCCACCACCGGCAGCGCCATCATGAACCCCAGAATAGACAGCGACAGCGGGATAGAAACCCGATTGGCAAATTGCGGAAGTCGAGTATGGACCCAAATCCAGGCCAGAATCAGCCCGGCAAACCCAGCCGGAAGTCCCAGATAGAATAGGAAAATATGGGTCGGCGTGAAGTCGGTATCCCGAATCACCACTTGGTGCCACGCAGCGTCAGCCTCAGTCAAAAGACCCAAGGTGGCCACCACGATGACACCCGCAGCCGCCAGAATGCCGAACATGGCGTAATAGCGGAAAAGCTCCTTCCGAACCGGAAGTGCCTGGACATCGCGGTCTCTAGAAAACCACAGCCAAGCCGCGCCGATCGCACCAATCAGCGGGATCAGCGTGATCTGGGCATAGAAAATTGACATCCAATAGGTCTGGAACTCAGGCGAGAATGAATCCAAGCCCACCGTCCAGCTATAAGTATGCTGGTACCACTTCACGAGTGTGAGGATGGCCATAACCACCCCAAACACAGCCGCACCCCACAACCAGGGGACCTTGGGCGCCGCTTCGACTTCTGCCGAGTCGACTTCACGGGCCGTGTCTTTGATATCTATCGTAGCGCTCATAACGTCTACCTCCCGATATTGTTTATTGAGCTTCCGGTCGCGAACACTAGAACGATTCACTTCAAGTCAAACCGGACAACTCACAGTGATGCGCTGTGAGTTGAGAACGCGAATTGACCACATGTTCAATCCCTGGCCGCAAAAATTCCGCTTTGACGCATCTCGATCTGCGGCACCGATCATTGCCAAGGCTGAGTCATCCGCTCCAGCATACTAACCGGTCGTTCAATAGTAGGCTCCAACTCACCCTCAGTGCAAGCCCACATCCACTAGTAAAGTATCGGCCAGGAAAAAGAAAAATCAATAGTTTATTGGAAAGTGTGGCGCCGGCTCGATCAACACCTCAAACCGTTTCGGTATAACAAATCCATTATTCTTGTCGGTCTCGTGTACGCTCATGCTGAGTCTCGTCGTACTTGAATTTGAACCCAACCAAGCCCAAGGCAATGAACACCACACCAATCAGGAACGCACTTCGAATTTGGGGATCCACATAGCGACTAAGGATAAACGTCATATGACGACCGCCATGGGGATAGTAAGCGGCGAAATAGGCAGCGATAACGCACAATCCCGCTCCCAGTACGACAAACTGTGACCGGTCATCCATGAGCTCCCGCTTGAGCCAGCGGAAACTTCGCAACATAACTCTCTTCATGATCGCCAACCCGAGCCAACGGATGGTTTATGAGCATTCGGCGTCGCTTACAACGGGTGATTCCAGGATAAACACCCCCCATCGAGCGCCGAAACGCCAAGGCCAGAAGCGATCTCTCCTCGATACGGAAGACACGGTTCAAGCATATTCATGCTAAACACAGTCACCTGAACGCCGCAATGACTTTGTCTTTATGCGGACACGTTGGAACGACAGGCCCAACGGGCTTGAAAATCAATATCCATCAATCCGCCTGCTATACTTCGGGCGCCGCCACGGATATTGAGAGGGCGCTTGGCCCACGGAGACTAGGCATGAACCAGCAGGCAATCCTGGACTACTACAAACACAGCCACATCGACTATTTGATGATCTGGGGCACTTTTCGTAACTTCGCCCTCCACTACGGCTACCACGACCAACAACACAAGACCCACCATGCCGCCGTATTGAACATGAACCGGGAAGTCGCACGTCGCGCCGGTGTTCAAACCGGGGACAAAGTGTTGGACGCAGGATGCGGCATCGGCGGCACCAGCATTTGGATGGCCCAGAATTGCGGTACGCAGATGACCGCCATCAACATCTCCGACTATCAGGTCGACCGGGGCGAACGACTGGTAAAGAAACTCGGCCTGGAAAATCAGGTCCGCTTTGTACGACGCAGTTTCACCGACACGGGATTACCTGACGAGAGCTTCGATGCCATCTTCGGCATGGAAAGTATCAGCTACGCGGAAGATAAACGGGATTTTCTGCGCGAAGCCTACCGTTTACTGAAACCCGGCGGACGCCTAGTAGTAACCGATGGCTTCCAGAACGACATCGACCCGACCCCCGAATACGAAACCGAGTATCAGCAATGGCTGGACGGTTGGGCCGTACCCAATCTGTGGGGACTGCAACAATTTCAGGATGACATGACCGAGATCGGCTTCCGGGACATTGAAATGGAAGACGCCTACGATAAAGTGCTGCCGTCTTCCCGGCGTATGTATCTGGCCGCCAAAGCCTGCTACGCGGGAGCAAAATTGCTGCAATGGATGCGAATACGCAACCAAGTCCAAACCGGCAACGTGAAAGCGGCCAAACTACAATACGTTTGTCTGACCCAACGTAAATGGATTTACGGCATTATTCGGGGCGTCAAATAATCAAACGAAAACGTCGCAGCCACCGCCGGATTCGAGTACACGCGTTACGGTATCGCCGGTACCCATATGGACCTCGGACGGGTTGCCGAAGCCCTTTACGACAGCCGGGGCCGAGATGCCATCACACCTTATGAAGCGGACATTGCCTTTGGATTCCGCTGGGCGTGGAATGACCTTCGCAGTACCGAAATTTTGGCGTTTGCCATCCAGGACCTGGACAGCCCTGCGCGCGTCGCCGTATTGGAATCCAGCACGCGATTGGGAGAACGATTCAAACTGGCTGTGGAAGCAACGGTCTTTTCCAATCAACCGGCAAGCGCGTCATTCATCGATCTGAGCAATGATGATTTGCTCGGCGAATTTCGCAACGACGACTATCTCCTATTGGAACTGACCTACTACTTCTGATCGGTCGACTCCGAGCATCCGATTGGTCCAAGACCCGTTTCATCTCCCGTCGCCGTTCGCCGTTCGCCGTTCGCCGCCATGAACGTATCACCGCGATCCCTTGGGCGAGGCGGTTTTTTCCGCTGCTTGTTTCCGGCACACTGACGCTTCACCGATAGCGCAACCGAGATCACCCCCGCTTTTGAAACTACTGGTCGTCAAAATGTCGTCTCTGGGAGACGCGGTCCATTGCCTGGCCGGTATCACAGACGCCTGCCGCACCCTCCCAAACCTTACGGTGGACTGGGTCATCGAAGCACCCTTTGCCGAGATACCGCTGTGGCACTCGGGTATCCGAAAGACCATCCCGATCAACCTCCGTCGGTGGCGAAAATCTCCGTGGGCCGGCCATCATCTTCGAGCGATGCGGGATTTTTGGCGGGAATTACGGCTAGAACAATATGACCAAATCCTCGATGCCCAAGGCTTGATCAAAAGCGCGGCAGTCGCCCGCGCGGCCCGCGGCCCGGTCACCGGGCTGGCCCGCGACTCGGCACGGGAACCCTTGGCCAGCCGCGCCTACCAACGGCAAATCCATGTGCCATGGGATTTGCACGCCGTTTCCCGGATACGTCAGCTATTTGCCGAGGGATTAGGCTATACGCCGCCCACCACCCCACCGGACTACGGCATCACGCTCGCACCATCGCCCCCGGCCACTCGTCAACTGTTGCTATTGCATGGCACCACTTGGCCCACCAAGCATTGGCCCGAGGCGTGTTGGGCGGGGTTGATCGAGCTCGCCCTGCAATCGGGTTTTTCGATCCGCTTGCCTTGGGGAAACGATGACGAGCGAACACGTGCACAAGCCCTGGCAGCCCGAAGCGGGGATGTCACCGTGCTGCCTCGCATGAGCTTGTCCGAGCTTCGCGCCGAGATGCTACGCTCCGCCGCAGTCGTCACCGTCGACAGTGGATTGGGGCATCTAGCCGCGGCGCTGGAGGTGCCCGTGGTGGGACTCTACGGGCCGACCAGTGCACTAAAGACCGGCCTGCTCGGGGGACAGACAACGTTTAATTTGCAATCGGAAGAAACCTGCTCGCCTTGCCTGCGAAGCGAATGCCGCCATCAGCCAGCGGAGAGCAAACGCCCCTGGTCAACGCCCTGCATGACCCGACTCACCCCGCAGCAAGTCTGGGATCGTGTGGCCAATCAACTCAACGACGCCCCGATCGCGAGCGGCGTCGACTGAACTCAAGCCGCGTCGCCACCCTCCGGACGCAGCTCTTTTAAATACTCACCGAAGGCGCGACACACATCGGTGGTCGTCAAGATACCGGCCAAGCGTCCGTGTTTCACCACCAACGCGCAGTCCGTATGGTGGTCCGCCAAGGCCAAAAGCACGTCCTCGGTAGGATAGCTCATGTCCACAACGTAAGGGTGGGATACCATAATGTCCCGAACCGTGAGCTGACCGCCGCCTGGGGCTCCGTGTAATGCCCGACTGACATCTTGTTCATCCACCACGCCCACCAACTCATGATGCGACTTTACGGGGAGATGACGAATGGTGTGCTCCGCCATCATCTTTTCAGCGGACCTGATGGGCGCATCGGCATCGACCGAATAAGGAAATGGCGTCATCAAGGCGCTCAAGGTTGGAATCCGACGCACGCTATTACTCCCTCTCTGATCTATTCGCACGATTGATCAACGTTTTGCCAGCGAAGGGATTTGTTCCTCGCTGAGACCGGGCGCGAGGGCGGTCATCTCGCCTTCTATCTAAACCGATGCCGTGCTGGTCAATCGAGACGTCCCCAACATGACAGGAAGCTCTCGCCGTGGCAAGGTCATCCACGCGATGATCAGCCCCGCAAGTACCGCGATGGTGGCCATAGCAAATATGGCCGAACCACCGCCCCAATGCCACACATAACCGCTCAGAAAACTCCCCAGCGCACCGCCGGCACCGAAGCCCAAGCTACTGTACAAGCCCTGACCACGCCCCTGCAGCGGACCGGGGAAAAAGCGATGCACATAGTGCATGGCAACCACATGACAAATGCCAAAGCTGGCCAGATGAAGGGTTTGAACGAGAAATACCAATAGCAACACATCGGCGAACAGTGCAGTGACGAACCAGCGCACCGCCGTCGCCGCGAGCGCCACCAAGAAGAGATGCCGGGCCGAATAGGACTGAAACAATCTTGGGAATACCAAGAACAGTAAGATTTCGGCTACCACGCCCACCACCCAGAATAGGCCGATCAGACCTCGCCCATAGCCTAAATCTTCCAGATAAAGGGTAAAAAACGTGTAGTAAGGACCGTGACTGAAATGCAGTAAAAACGCCGCCGCCAAAAAGCCGAGTACGGACGGATGGGCGAGTACAGCCCGCAGTGGCTGATGCGGTGCATCGGCGGCCTGCAGCGGGTGATCAGGCGTCAGCAGGGTACTGAACCAAATACCGGCGAAAACCGGCAACAGCAACATCGGTAACCATAGCGGCGAGAATCGGTCAAATGCCCAACCGAAACTGCCGGCCACCAAAATAAAACCGACCGAACCCCAAAGACGTACCAAACTGTAGTAACGGGTGTGCGGCCCGAGATGATTCAGGGTCAGCGCCTCATAGGGCGGCAGCGCAGCATTCCAAAAAAAACTGAAGGCGACCACACCCCCCGCTACCGCCCAGAAACCGTCAGCGAACAACAGGGTGGAAAAACACAGGACCGTCAGAAACCCGGCCCAACGAATCAACGACAGCGGGCCGCCGTTACGGTCCGCCAACCAACCCCAAACATTGGGAGCGACCAACTTGGTGACAGCAAACAACGCCATGAGCTGGCCAATCTGCGTGGCGCTGAACCCCATCGAGTCCAGGTACAACGCAAGAAACGGCAGCAATCCACCCAGCGTTGCGAAGTGAAAGAAGTAAAAAGACGATAATCGGGCGTAGGGGACCTGGGCCGTCATTGGCCCTCGGGCCCAGCCGGGATGAGCGGAGTCATGGGCGGCAGCTCACCGCATTGCCCCCGATGACGCAAAATATGATCCACCAGCACCAATGCCACCATCGCCTCAGCGATAGGAGTCGCTCTGAGGCCGACACAGGGATCATGCCGCCCTTTGGTTCGAATCTCCGCCGCCTCGCCGTGGACATCGACGGTACGACCCGGTAAATGAATGCTGGAGGTCGGCTTCAGGGCAATGCTGGCAGTGACATCCTGACCAGTGGAAATTCCGCCCAGAATGCCCCCGGCATGATTGCTTAAAAAACCCTCGGGGGACATTTCATCGCGAAACTCGGTGCCTTTGGCCGCGACACAGTCAAAACCATCGCCGATCTCGACCCCCTTGACCGCATTGATGCTCATCAGCGCATGCGCCAACTCGGCATCGAGCCGGTCGAATATCGGCTCTCCCAAACCCGCCGGCACGCCGCTGGCTACCACATTCACCCGAGCGCCGATGGAATCGCCTTCTTTACGCAGCGCCTGCATATAGGCTTCCAACTCCGGCACGCGCGCCGGGTCGGCGCAGAAAAACGGATTCCGGTCGGTTTCGTCCCAATCCACCAGATCCAGCGCTATCGGCCCCAACTGCGCGAGATAAGCCCGCACCGTTACCTTGAAACGTTGGGACAAATACTGCTTGGCAATGCCCCCGGCAGCCACACGAATGGCCGTTTCACGGGCGGAGGAACGTCCACCGCCCCGATAGTCGCGAATGCCGTACTTGTGGTGGTAGGTGTAATCGGCATGCCCGGGACGAAACTTGCCCGCGATCTCGGAGTAGTCCTTGGAGCGCTGATCGACATTCTCAATCAATAAGCCAATGGGCGTACCGGTGGTTTTCCCCTCGAACACACCCGAGAGTATCCGCACCTGATCGGGCTCGCGCCGCTGCGTAGTGTAGCGAGACGTCCCGGGGCGACGCCGGTCCAGATCGTGCTGCAACATAGACTCGTCCAAAGCCAGCCCCGGTGGACAGCCATCGACAATCCCACCCAACGCCGGGCCGTGGCTCTCGCCGAATGAGGTCAGCGTAAATAGTTTTCCGAGAGTGTTACCGGACATATTCCGTTTTTCGCTTCAGATTGTTGTGATCCAGCTTCAAATGCTGGTCTCCGACGGCAGATGGCGCACATCATCCGCAGTGAGCAAAAAGACACCATCGCCTCCACGCTCGAAATCCAGCCAAATGAAGGGTAACTCGGGGAATGCGGCGCGCAGTTCCACTTCCGTATTGCCCACCTCAACCACCAGAATGCCATCATCGCTCAGATAATCCGCTGCGCCACTCAGTATCCGACGCACGATATCTAAACCATCGCGACCGGCCGCCAGCGCATGCCGCGGTTCATGGCCGTATTCCAGGGGTAAACCCGCCATCTCGGCGGCGCCCACGTAGGGCGGGTTGCTGATAATCAAATCGTACCGGCGGCCCGCCGGGATCGCCGAAAAAACGTCCGATTCAATGAGCGTCACCCGATCGGTCAGGCCGTGGTCAACAACGTTACGTCGGGCGACCTCAAGCGCGCCAGTATCCACATCCACCGCGTCCACTTCCGCACCGGGAATCGAAAACGCACAAGCGATCCCGATACAACCACTGCCCGTACCGATATCCAGGACCCGCCGTATCCGATCCGCCGGCAGCCACGGCTCAAACCCTTGTTCGATCAGCTCACCCAAGGGGGAACGCGGAATCAAGACGCGCTCATCGACATAGAACGACAAGCCGCAAAACCAAGCCTCCCCCAGAAGATAGGCGGCCGGCCGACGCTCCTCAATCCGTCGAATCATCAACGTCAGGACTTGCTGCCGCTCGTCTTCCGTCAGCCGACATTTCAAATAGTCGGTCGGGCAATCGTGCGGCAAATGCAAGGCATGAAGCGCCAGCGCCGCAGCTTCGTCGAAGGCATTATCACTTCCGTGGCCGAAATGCAGGCCCATTGCTCCGAAACGACTTGCGCCCCAACGGATACAATCTGTTATCGTGTGTAGTTCAGCCGCTACCGCGACAACATCCATCATAACCAGTCGCCTCGAACTAAATCTTTACCGATACGCCAAATGGGTGCATATGATAGCCGGGCCGGAGGAGCCCCACCAAGACCGTGAAAAATATCGCGTCACGTAAACGCCAGTTCGGTTATGCCATCATGCCGGTTGTGGTCGGTCTCGCGCTGCTGACGTTCGGCCAAACTGGATCTTGCGAATATGAACACTCCAGCCGAGCAAATGAAGTAACCACCCCGTTGCCAGCCGGTGGCGAGATATCATCGCACCCTGGCGAGTTGGGTGCGAAATCATACCCGGCGCAGGGGCAATCGACTTCCAATGAGATTTCGAACGGCCCGTCCCAACCCGAGCCAACCACCGACAACGAACATATGAATGCCGCAAACGACCACGACGAAGTCACCACAATCGATCGTCTGCTGACCTGGGCACAATACCCGCTGCCTCAGCACGGTTTGTCGCGATTGGTGCACTGGTTCACTCGATTGGAACTGGGCCCTCTGACGCGACTGATGATCCGTGCGTACGTTTGGCGATACGGCATCGATCTGGATGAAGTCGCAGAGACGGATCTGAAAAACTATCCTCACTTTAACGCGTTTTTCACCCGCGCTCTGCGCCCCGAAGCACGACCCATCGCCGGCGGAGAACAAACCTTGGTCAGCCCCGTGGACGGCACAGTGAGCCAAGCGGGCGCAATAGATGGCAACCAAATCATCCAGGCCAAAGGTCATCACTACAGCGTCGAGGCCCTACTGGGGAGTGATACCGACCTCGCCCGAAGATTTCATGGCGGGCAGTTTGCCACGATATATCTATCGCCACGCGACTATCATCGCATTCACATGCCCATTGCAGGCCAGCTACAGGAAATGATTCACGTGCCCGGGCGACTATTCAGCGTCAACCCGGCCACGACGCGCACCCTGCCCAACTTGTTCGCGCGCAACGAACGGGTCATCTCGATATTTAACGGGGATGATCTCGACATCGCTATGGTATTGGTGGGCGCCACCATGGTGGGAAGCATCGAAACGGCGTGGGCAGGCGAAGTCACGCCACCGACGCGGAACCGAATCCGGCGATGGCACTACGGCGAGAAAGAACCGTCGATCACCCTCGCAAAAGGCGTGGAAATGGGGCGATTCAATATGGGTTCGACCGTGATCCTGCTGTTCAGGCCCGGCCAAGTCAAGCTGGATCTGGCCAAACTGGCGCCGGGCGAACGTGTCGTGATGGGCGAATCGATCGGACGCACAGACCACCGCGCATCGCAACCCCGCTGATCCACCCCGGTCAGAAAGCGTCACAAACTGACGTGCTACGCCAAAATCGGACGCGCTCGGTCCATCGATTTTCGGTACGGCCCGCGTGGTCGCCCGAAAATCCCCAGCGAACAAGTCAGCATTTTCTTACACCTCACGATCGCCGGGCCGAGAACGCGCGCGTTGGCTCGCTAATTGCTTCAGGTCTTACGGGCTCAGCCATGAACCTATCACCACCGGGTCGGGGGGCCCGATGACCGTGTTGGATTGTGGCAAAACGAGTAGAAACGACTAGAAAAATTAGGAGACGTCCGTGAAAAAACTGACCAAGTATTTGGGTTTCGGTATGGCTGCCACTTTCATGTTACCCATAGCGGCCAACGCTGAATTACAGTCCATGAGTTACGAGGACATGGCCGACGTTTACGGCCAAGGCTTCGTACTCTACGTGGGCGATAATGCGCTGTTTGACACATCCGACTACCTTTCCGATCTCAACCTGACCGTGGGACCGGTGAACGTGTCCAATATCTACCGCATGATCGACGAACGGTTCGGGGAACGGTTGGATGGCGCCAAAGGAAACATTGCTGACTCGGTGAATACGAAAGTGTTCGGCATGGTGAACGAAGCCATTCCCGGGCTGATCGACCAAGTCGTTCCAGCCGAACTGCAAAACCTTCTGGACTTTTTTGGCTACGATATCGGCAGCATGATTCCCGAGCTGTCCTTGGCTTACGAGCTGTAACCACACGCCACAGCACAACCCGTGTTCAACATAACCCGATACCCCGTCCGGTTTTTCCGGTCGGGGTATCGCTCATCTTGAAATCAGCCCCCGCATTACTTTAAACGCGACACCCCGCCTAACCCTTCAGTTCGGCGAGCATACGACGCAAAGCACAGCGCCAGTGTACTGGCACGAGATCCAACGCCGCCCAGGTTTCTCGTTTATCTAACACACTGTAAGCCGGACGTGCGGCCGGCGTGGGATACTCCGCGGTAGAAATTGGCGCAATGGCCGTGGCCTGATCCAACAGTCCGAGAGCACGGCCCTCTTCCTCAATCGCCACCGCAAAGTCATACCAACTGGCCACACCCGCATCGGTCCAATGGAATACCCGACCGGCGGTTTCGGAACGCCGGACGGCAGCCCACACCGCCTGCGCCAAGCCACGCGCCCATGTCGGCGTGCCCACCTGATCGGCGACCACCCGCAACTCATCACGCTCCCCCATCAACCGCAACATGGTGTGGACAAAATTTTCCCCGCCAGCGGCGTACAACCAAGCCGTTCGAAATACGGTCACTTGGTTGCCGGCGATCTCGCGCGCGGCGCGCTCACCATCGGCTTTGGACTGCCCGTAAACACCCAGCGGCGACAGCGGCGCATCCGGCGGGTATGGCGTTGACTGGCGTCCGTCGAAAACGTAGTCGGTGGAAATATGAATCAACCGAAGACCGCTCATAGCCACAACGCGCGCCAAGTTCGCGACGGCGTCCACATTGATTGCCCGCGCACGGGTGGGCTCCTGCTCGGCGCGATCGACGGCCGTATACGCCGCTGCGTTGACAATGACATCCGGCTGATTCTGCTCAATGAAACGGGCAGTGGCGCCGGCATCGGAAATATCCAGCTGATGCGAGCCGGGCACGAAATACACGACATCGTTCGGCGCCGTGAACTGTAATTCGCGCCCCAGCTGGCCACGACCCCCGGTGATCATTACACGCATAAGCGGCTCCTGCCCTGGCCTGCTCAGCCCCCCGACGATAGGGCGCTCGTCACTGGAATTCCGCTTCCGAAAAGGCAACACCAGCGGCGTCTTTGGGTGACAATAAAGGCGCCTGGCCCGGCGCTAAGGGCCAATCAATTGCCAACTCGGGATCATCCCAACGAATCGTTCGCTCGTATTGCGGGGCGTAATAGTCGGTACACTTGTAGAGAAATTCGGCGTAGTCACTGAGCACCAAAAAGCCATGCGCGAAACCCGGTGGAACCCACATCATTCGGCGGTTCTCAGCGGTAATGGTGGCACCTACCCACCGGCCGAATGTCGGTGAATCGCGACGCACATCCACCGCCACGTCAAACACTTCTCCACGAATAACCCGGACCAACTTACCCTGCGACTGCTTGATCTGATAGTGAAGGCCTCGCAAGGTCCCGCGTCGAGAACCGCTGTGGTTGTCCTGGACAAAACGGGCCTTGATCCCCGCCTCGCCGAAACCGCGTTCATTCCAGGCCTCAAAGAAAAATCCCCGATCGTCTTCGAAGACCTTCGGTTCGATTTGCACCACATCGGGAATAGTCAATCGGATCAGTTGCATGGCCGTTGCTCCGGATCGAGCAAGCGAAGCAAATAATCGCCATAACCACTTTTCCGAAGAGTCGCCGCAAGCGATGAGAGCTGATCATCATCAATCCAACCCTTGCGCCAGGCGATTTCCTCAGGACAGGCAATTTTCAGCCCCTGGCGCTCCTCAACCACCCGGATGAACTGCGCCGCATCCAACAGCGCATCATGGGTTCCGGTATCGAGCCAGGCCGTACCCCGGCCGAGCAGTTCCACCCGAAGATCGCCCCGATCAAGGTAAGCGGTATTGACGTCGGTGATCTCCAACTCGCCGCGCAAAGAGGGTTTCAAACGCCGCGCGATATCGACCACATCGTTGTCGTAAAAGTAAAGACCTGTCACGGCGTAATGGGAGCGTGGCCTGGCAGGTTTTTCCTGGATATCCACCGCCCGTCCGCTGGCGTCGAATCCCACCACGCCGTAACGCTGAGGGTCGCGTACGTAATAGCCGAAAACCGTTCCACCCTGAGTTGTCGCATTGGCGCGTTGCAACACCTCGGCCAAACCATGGCCGTAGAAGAGATTGTCGCCCAGGATCAGACAAACCGGCGATTGCCCGATAAAATCCGCACCGATGGTAAAGGCTTGAGCCAGCCCCTCCGGCGTGGGCTGCACGGCGTAGGTCAAATTGAGCCCCCAATGGCTGCCGTCGCCGAGCAATTGCTGAAATGCGGCCTGATCGCGCGGGGTCGTAATGATCAATATCTCACGAATCCCGGCTAACATCAGCGTGCAGATCGGATAGTAGATCATGGGTTTGTCGTAGACGGGCATCAACTGTTTGCTCACAGTCAACGTCAGGGGGTGCAAACGCGTACCCGAGCCGCCAGCAAGCACGATTCCCTTCCGGGCAGCGGCATCGATGAGAGAATGGTTCGCCATGATTTTCTGGTTCTACATCCTGGGGAAAGGCCCCCTATTCTAAACGACCCACCCCGGAAATACAGACGCACACCTAAACGCTTGCCAACGCGCCAGGCGTGCCCATCGATGGGCACGCAGTGGACAGCCCGCGCCATCGGTCACAAAAATGTAATATGATTTGCCGCGTAAGGAATGATGCGGCGGATCGGTCGCACACGGATGGATCGTCACACGGATACCGACCACGGCGGGCGCCACTATGGAACTCGGAATCAAACGCTTGGGCCATGACCTTCGCTTCCGGCGAGACCGCTACCGACAGTTCCTCGGCATCGCCTATATCGCGTTGCTGACATTTGTCGGCTGGCCCACCAATTATCGTCTCTTCCTCCTCGGTACGGCCTTGGTGATTGGCGGCGAGCTGTTCCGCCTTTGGGCCTCGGGCTTTATCAAGAAGGACAAAGAACTGGCCAGCGGTGGCCCTTATGCCATGGTCCGCCACCCTCTTTATGTCGGCAATATCACATTACTGACCGGCTTCTGCTTGGCATCGGGTCTGTGGTGGGCCTTGCCCGGTATGATCGCTTATTTAATGCTGTTCTACCCGCCAGCGATCCGCCGTGAAGATGCCAAGCTCCGCCGGCTGTTCGGTTCACAATGGGACAGTTGGGCCCGCAACACACGCGCATTGATTCCCCGTGCCGCGCCGTTGGAATCGTTGCGAAACGGGCGCTGGTCTTTGGTGCAAAGCCTCAAAGAAAACGGTGAGCCGGTCTATGCCGCGCTGATGCTGGCAGCACTCTATTGGCTGTACGGCAGCCCCAGCTTGGCCGGATTCAGTCCATTCTAAAACCGATGTCCAGCGACCACATCGACCCCAATCAGCTCCGCGGCTGGCTGGCTTCCGGCCGACGGGGCCAGGCACACGTATTGGGTCAGGGATATCAAGCCAAGGCCTTTGTCTACGAGCTCCAAGACGACACAAAGCTGGTGATTAAAACCGCCAAAGGCTGGGGCCTGAAACGCTGGCTCCGACGATGGATGCTGCAACGCGAATATGCGGCTTATAGACGCCTGAACGGATTGAACGGGATCCCTCATTGCTTTGGCTTGATCGATGGCCGATATTTGGTGCTCGAGTACATTGAAGGGTCGACCTTCCGCGAGCGGCAAGACGCTTTACGCCGAGACAGCGTGTATTTCGATCGGCTGCGCCAGGACATCGCCGCAATGCACCATCGCGGCGTCGCCCACACAGACCTGAAATGCAAAGACAACCTCATGGTTAGAACCAGCGGACAACCGTGCATGATCGACTTCGGTGTGGCTGTCGTGCGTAAACCCGGCTTTGCACCGATCAATCATTTCTTCTACCGCATCGCCAAGCGGTTTGACCAGAACGCTTGGCTCAAGCTCAAATACGGTCACTACCGACACATTCCCCATGGGGAAGCGGCGCAGCTATATCGCACACCCATCGAACGCGGTGCCCATTGGCTCAAAGCGCGCTATCGTGAATACTTCAAGCATCGCACCAAGTCACCGGGAGCCTGGTGAACCATTACCAAAAGCGCTACTGTTGTCCCTCCTCATTGATTCAACGGAACCAGTTTGCATGGGTTATCGGCTATTTATCGTATTGATCATCGTGCTGTTTTTGCTGCCGTCCAACGCCTGGGCGGCTACACGTTACGTAAGCGACCAGCTGGAAATCACGTTGCGCAGCGGCGCCAGCAACCAGCACCGAATACTCAAAATGCTCGACAGCGGCATGGCGCTGCAGGTTTTGGAACAAAACGACACGGGCTGGAGCAAAGTCCGGACCCCGCGGGGCGATGAGGGTTGGGTTCTCAGCCGCTATTTGATGAATGGTCCCTCCGCCCGAAGTCGGCTGGAAAGGGCCGAGCGTGAGGTGCAACAACTCCAAACCACCAACGAAACGCTTACCACCGAGCTGAACGCGCTCAAACAAGAACTCTCATCGACGCGGGAGCATCTCAAACAAACCACGGGCCGTAGCGAAGAGCTGGCCGAAAAACTGGACACCGCATCCGAGGGGTTGAAAATGGCGCAGACCAATCAGACCCTGCGCCAAGACATCGCCCGGCTTCGGATGAACATCCAAACCCTTGAGCAACAAACCGAGCGCTTAGCGGACCGGAGCCGCCGAGATTGGTTTCTCGCCGGTGCGGCGGTGTTGATTGCCGGGCTGTTTCTGGGGCTGGTGTTACCGCGATTGAACTTCCGCCGGAAAAAGCGTTGGGATACGTGGTAAAGCCGCCGAAGCCCGACGCTGCAACTCAGGCTTTCCGGTAGAGTTCTCCGCCGCTGCGTCTAAACTCGTCGGCTTTCTCCGCCATGCCTTGCTCCACCGCCTGTTCGACGTTGTCGATACCCTGCCGGGCGGCGTACTCCCGGACGTCTTGCGTGATTTTCATAGAACAGAAATTGGGGCCACACATGGAGCAAAAGTGGGCCACCTTGTGGGCATCTTTGGGCAAGGTTTCATCGTGGAACTCGCGCGCCTTCTCCGGATCCAGGCCCAGATTGAACTGATCCTGCCAGCGAAACTCGAAACGCGCTTTGGACAAAGCGTTGTCCCGCAGTTGTGCCGACGGATGTCCCTTGGCCAAATCGGCGGCATGAGCGGCGATCTTGTAGGTAATAATGCCTTCCCGAACGTCATTCTTATCCGGCAAGCCCAAGTGTTCTTTGGGGGTCACATAGCACAACATGGCGGTGCCGTACCAACCGATCATGGCGGCACCGATGGCCGATGTGATGTGGTCGTAGCCCGGCGCGATATCCGTTGTCAGCGGGCCAAGCGTATAAAATGGTGCCTCATGGCATTCGGCCAGCTCTTTTTCCATATTTTCTTTGATTCGCTGCATGGGCACGTGCCCAGGCCCCTCGATCATGACCTGACAGTCGTGCCCCCACGCCACTTGGGTCAACTCCCCGAGCGTACGCAACTCTGCGAATTGGGCTTCGTCGTTGGCATCCGCAATGGATCCCGGCCGCAAGCCATCACCCAGTGAGAAGGCTACGTCATAGGCCCGCATGATCTCGCAGATCTCTTCGAAACGGGTGTAGAGGAAATTCTCCTGGTGGTGCGCCAAACACCATTTAGCGAGAATCGAGCCACCACGGGAGACGATACCCGTCACCCGGTTTGCCGTCATCGGAATGAACGGCAGCCGCACACCGGCGTGAATCGTGAAATAGTCAACGCCTTGCTCGGCTTGTTCGATCAACGTGTCGCGGAAGATTTCCCAGGTCAGCTCTTCGGCTTTACCGTCGACCTTCTCCAGCGCCTGGTAGATCGGCACGGTACCAACGGGAACCGGCGAATTGCGAATAATCCATTCACGCGTCTCGTGAATATGTTTGCCGGTGGACAGATCCATGATGGTGTCGGCACCCCAGCGGGTGGCCCAAACCATTTTCTCGACTTCTTCGCCGATGCTGGATGTGACGGCGGAATTTCCGATATTGGCGTTGATTTTCACCAGGAAATTCCGGCCGATGGCCATCGGCTCCAGTTCGGGATGATTGATATTACATGGAATAATCGCCCGACCACGGGCCAGTTCATCGCGGACGAACTCCGGCGTTATCCGCTCCGGCAGTTGCGCCCCGAAGGACTGCCCCCGGTGACGCCGCTCAAGCAAGCTGTCGCGAACCTCCTCCAGGCGCTGATTTTCCCGGAGTGCGACAAACTCCATCTCCGGCGTAATCACGCCGCGGCGGGCGTAGGACATCTGGGTAACCGCGGCGGCGGCGCGTGCACGCCGCGGCTTGCGGATATGCTCGAAGCGCAGGGCCGCCAACGCCGGATCGTCCGCCCGGGCCCGCCCATATCTCGACGACAGCCCATCGAGCTCTACGGTATCGTCGCGCCGTTCGATCCACGCCTGCCGCAGCGGCGGCAATCCGCGCCGCAAATCGATTTCAGCATCCGGATCGGTATAGGGCCCGGAGGTATCGTAGAGGGCAAGCGCGGGATTCGATTCGGCACCGAAGCTGGCCGACGTATTGGCCTGGGACACCATGCGCATCGGAACCCGAACGCCCGCCTGGTTGCCCGCCACGTAAATCTTTTTCGAATTGGGAAACGGCTGGGTCACGGTCTCGCTGAGCTCGGCCGTTTTACGGGCCAGATCATCCGGAATTGCGTTCATGGGGTTGCCTCGGGAATTCGGGTAGGACGCCAGGTCGTCATTAAACCGCGTCAATGACAGCTTAGCGGTGTGATCGACCGGACCAGGACCGCAGCATGCTGCCTAAAAATCATCGGAGTCGGTGTAGGGGTCCAAATTAATCCATCCCCTAACGCAATGCAACGCAACCCGCTATGTGCCCGCGAGCGTCGAGCGATTGCCCCTAATCCGGGATGGCGCCATTCCAACGGAGGACTGCCCAATCTTCTAAAGCCAAAACACACACTTGGCACCGAGGCGATTGGGAAACGGACATGGTAGACTGTGCAGCGCCCGAATTTTGGTCAGGTTCCGCAAGGTGAATACGATGTCAATGACACCCACGGCTCTCGCCCGATTCAATATGATTGAGCAGCAAATACGTACCTGGGACGTGCTGGACGAGCGCGTGCTCACCGTGATGTCCGACATCCCGCGCGAAGCCTTCACACCTGAGCCCTATCGAGGCGTCGCCTACGCCGACAGCCAAATCCCCATCGGCCACGGCCATGTTATGGAGGAACCGAAGCTTGTGGGCCGAATCCTGCAAGAAGTCGACGTTCATCGGCATGACCGAGTTCTGGACGTGGGAACCGGGACGGGCTATCTGGCTGCGTGCTTGTCCCGCCTGGGACGGGAAATCGACACCGTGGATATCCACGCCGACTTCAGCAACCGGGCTAAAGCCGCGCTGCAAGAGATGGACATCACCAACGTCCGTTTCAGCGTCGCCGACGCCGGACATGGACTACCGGAAACCGAACAGCGTTACGACGTCATTATTGTCACCGGCTCGCTGCCTCAACTCCACCAGGGCTTTCACCGCAGCCTCACCATCGGCGGACGACTTTTCCTCACCCACGGGACCAGCCCGGTGATGGAAGCGCTGTTGGTCACGCGTGTGGGTGTCGGACAATGGCGAACGGAAAGTTTGTTTGAAACCTACCTGCCGCCTCTTGAGAATACTGAGACACCTCCGGAATTCAGCTTTTAACCATTCGGAATCCAGGGCGATGAAAGAAACCACGGTACAGGCGCTGAAGGCGCGGATCGACTCAGGGGATACGGATTTTGTTCTGTTGGATGTGCGCGAGGCCTGGGAGTGCCAAATCGCGGCGCTGCCCAACGCCACACACATCCCCATGGGACAGATCCCCTCGCGCATCAATGAGTTACCCAAAGATCGGGAAATCGTCGTCTACTGTCACCACGGGGGACGCAGCGCCCAGGTCACTCACCATCTCATAAGAAACGGATTTGACCGCGCCATGAATCTGGCGGGCGGTATCGATGCCTGGTCACGGGAAATCGACAACCAAATCGCCCGCTACTGAGTGCGGCGCATAAGGGAACGACGCGGCGGCGCTCAGATTTTCGTCGACTGGGCGTCTTCGCTTTTGGTTGGAACTCGACCCGCCGTGGCGACCGCCAACGAACTTGACTCTGTCACCACCGATCTCAAATAGGGCTGTAACCAGCCGTACATGCGCTCCAGCGCGCCCTGATTGCGTTGCACCATGCCTTGCGCAGCCGACCCCACGCTCTCGCGCCGCGCCTTGTTTCGGGTCACCTCCGCCACTTCGGCCGCCAACGATTCCGAACCCTCGACAGTGATCACGCCACCGGCTTCTCGCAACGACCGATAGATTTCGGAGAAATTAAAAGTATGGGGCCCGGTTACCGTCGGCACCCCCAGCGCGGCCGGTTCCAAGAGATTGTGCCCCCCAATAGGTACCAGACTGCCACCCACAAACGCGACGTCCGCCGCGGCATAAAAACGCATCAGTTCACCCATGGTGTCGCCCAAATAGACGGCGGTTTTGTAATCGGGGACTTGGCCTTGTTTGCGACGGGCCATGCTAAATCCCCGCTGCCGTATCAATGCCGCCACGGCGTCGAATCGCTGGGGATGCCGCGGCACCAAAATCAGCAGCGCGTCCGGGATGCGGCGACGGACCTCGGAGAACGCATCCAGAACCAACTCGTCTTCCCCTTCGTGGGTGCTCGCGGCGACCCAAACGGGGCGCTGGGGACCCCAACTCCGCCGAAGGGCTTCGCCCTGCTCGCGCGCATCGGTGCCGACTGGAATGTCGAATTTGAGATTGCCCGTCACAGCGATTCGGTCTGCGGGTAACCCGAGTTCGCGCAGCCGCTCGGCGTCCTGTTCAGTTTGCGCACCGGCAAAGTTGATGTAGTTCAGCACCCGGCCCACCGTGCGGCGCCACTGGCGGTAGCCTTTTAGGGAACGGGGCGAGATGCGGGCATTGGCGATCACCAGCGGGACACCGCGTTTGGCGCATGTGTAGAAAAGGTTGTACCAAAGCTCGGTTTCCATAATCACCGCCAACTCCGGCTGAAAATGCCGCAGGAACCGGCGAACCGCGCCGGGAAAATCCAGCGGCAGATAGGCATGCCGGACCCGGTCGCCGAATACCGCGCGGGCCCGTTCATAGCCCGTCGTGGTCACCGTGGTGAGGATGATCCGACAATCGGGGCAGTCCTCGAGCAAGCGGCGGACCAACGGCGTGGCGGCGCTAACCTCCCCCACCGAGACGGCATGGACCCAGATACACGGTTGGATTTGTGGGCTGCCGAACCCGAAGCCGAACCTTTGATACCACCGATCCCGATAGTCCGGCGCGCGAATAATCCGCAAGGCCACAAATAGCAGGATGAAGGGTGAAAGAATGTAAAGCAGTGCAGTGTAAGTAGACCGGCGCATCGGTGGACATCCTGTCCTATGACTTGCGAACCCGCTCAATGAGCGACGAAGTGGAATAGCCGTCTTCAAAAGGCAGGATTTTCACCTGCCCGCCATTCTCCATCACTGTGGTGGCGCCGGCGATCTCCTCGACCGAGTAGTCGCCCCCTTTGACCAACACCTGAGGCAAAACGCGTGAGATCAATCGTGCGGGGGTATCTTCACTGAAGGGCACAACCCAGTCCACACAGGACAAAGCAGCCAGCAACGTCATGCGATCGTCGACACTGTTCAAGGGGCGCTCGGAGCCTTTTAAGCGGCGCACTGAGTCATCGTCATTGACCGCGATGATGAGCCGATCCGCCAACTGACGCGCCTGCTTGAGGTAAGTCACATGACCGCGATGCAAAATGTCAAAGCAGCCGTTGGTCATGGCCACGGTCTCGCCACGCGCCCGCGCCGCCGCCACCAGGGCCAACAGACGTTCCTCGTCCACCACGCCCCGCTCCTCGACCTGGCACGGACGAGCGGACTGTTGTAGCTCCGCCACTGTGACGGTCGCCGCGCCGAGCTTTCCCACCACCAAACCGGCTGCCAGATTGGCCAAGCCCGCGGCGTCCGCCCATTCCAGGCCGGCGGCACGCCCCGCGGCAAGCAAACTGATGACCGTATCTCCGGCACCGGTGACATCGTAAACTTCGCGAGCCCTGGCCGGCAGATGAATCGGCTGAGTTTTGGCATCGAACAGGCTCATGCCGTCTTCGCTCCGGGTCACCAGCAGCCGCTCGAGTTCCAGCGTCCGACACATCTGCGCCGCGGCACGGATCAGATGCGCCTCATCGCGTACCGAACCGGCCACCGCCGTGAACTCGCCCAGATTGGGCGTGAGGGCGCTGGCACCCCGGTAACGATCGAAATCAGTGCCTTTGGGGTCCACGAACACCGGAATCTGCCTCGCCCGAGCAGCCTGGATCATGGCCTGCACCGCTTGCAAAGTGCCCTTGCCATAGTCGGAAAAGATGACCACATCGCAATCGGCCAACGCCTGCTCGAAAGCTTGGTCCAGGCGACCCGTTGCAAGCTCCCCGTCGGGCCGTTCGAAGTCCAGCCGAATGAGCTGCTGATGGCGGGAGAGAACCCGAAGCTTGGTGATGGTCGGCATCCCCGACATCCGCTGGAAGTCACAGCGGACGCCAGCCGATGTCAGCACTTCGGTCAACCGTTCTGCCGCCTCGTCTTGGCCGGTGACGCCGAGCAGACGGGTCTGAACCCCGAGCGCCGCCAGATTGAGCGCCACGTTACCCGCGCCGCCGGCACGCTCGTGGCATTCATCCACACGCACCACGGGCACGGGCGCCTCCGGGGAGATACGACCTGTTGAACCCTGCCAGTAGCGGTCAAGCATGACATCGCCCACTACCAGCGCCCGAACTTTGGCAAAATCGGGAATCTTTATCGTCATTGCGTGCTACCGAACAAAAACGAGCAAAGCATATCACAGCGATATGGCGGCTCCGGCGGAAGAAACGTTTCCCCAAGCGGATGCGCGCGATACACTTGCGGCCGCATTTGAAAAACACCCCGACACGAGAGGATCTTTGGGTGGGAAGACGCCGCCAAGCGCTGGAAAGCCGTTCCCAATTCGACCCCCGCTTCTGGCCGCTGTGGGCGCTGTTCGGTGTCCTGTGGTTGAGCAGCCAATTACCTTACCGATGGCAATTGAATATCGGCCGGTTTCTGGGGCGCGCGGCCTACTATCTGGCTAAATCCCGCCGCCACGTGGCCCGGCGCAACCTGGAATTGTGCCTGCCCGAACTTAGCGCAAGCGAGCGGGAGCAGTTGCTAAAGCGCAACCTGGAATCCCTCGGCATGGGTCTGATCGAAACCACCATGAGCTGGTGGGCACCGGACCAACGCGTCGCCGGTCGGCTCGAGATCGAGGGTCTGGAACACTTGCGTGCCGCGCAAGCCGACGGTCGGGGCGTGATCTTGCTCAGCGCCCATTTTTCCTCCATCGACATCTGCGGGCGCCTACTCGGGCCGCAGGTCGACATGGACGTACTGTTCCGTCGCCACGAGAACCCGGTCATTGAGCGTTTCATGCGCGGCCATCGGGAGCGGATGTTCGAAAACGCCATCCCGCGCGACGACATCCGCACCATGATCCGGCACATCAAACAAGGGCGCGCGGTGTGGTACGCGCCGGATCAAAACCATCGGGGTAAAAACAGCGCCATGGTGCCGTTCTTCGGCGTTCCCGCCTCCACCAACACCGCGACGCCCCGCCTGGCCAAAATGACCCATGCCCGGGTTTTGCCGTTTTTGTTCCGCCGCGATGACAAAATCGGACGTTACTACGTGCGATTTTATCCGCCGGTGGAAGACTTTCCCACCGACGATCCGCTGGCGGACACCACCCGCGTCAACCAGATTATCGAGGAATTGATTCGTCAGTGCCCGGAGCAATATTTCTGGGTACACCAGCGTTTCAAGAAGCGCCCACCGGAATACCCGGACGCCTACGCTTAAATCCCGGCCGAAGGCCAAGCGCGGCGTTTTTCTCCCCCGGCAAGATAGGCTCGCAAAAGTCGACGCCAATCCACGGACGAGAAAACCACCTCGTCACGTTGGCGTTGCAATTTATCCAGTGAACGCTTGAGCCGCTTCAGATTGGCTCGCTTCCATCGCTTGCCCCGGCGGCGGCGGCCCCGGTCGAAGTCGATAAGAAAAACCGCCTCGCCCGCCCCCAACAGGATGTTGTGGGCGTTCAAATCGGCATGATAAACGCCGGCGTCATGAAACCGGCGTATGCAGCGACCCACCGCAGCCCAACGTTCGGGGCCCACCCGACCGGCCACCACTTCGTCCCACAGGGAAAACGCAGGCAATCGCTCGGTGATCAGATCGGCGGTGTAAGACCAGCGGCGACGCACCACCCGTGCTGCGATAGGCCGGGGAACCGGAAAACCCTGGCGATAGAGATCGTGAATCAGATGCCACTCTCGCCACGGACGGCTCAGCGCCAACCCGGCCCACACGTAACGGTCGCGCCCAATGCGCCCGACCAGTCCACCGCGGCGATAGTGGCGTAAAACCCACTCACGCTCGCCACGGTCGATAACCACCACCTGGCCGCGGCCGGCCGGATGCGCCTGCCATCGCCCAGCTGCCGGACCGAACAGGTCCGAACGAGCGTGATCCACCGACTCAGCATCAAACACCACCGCGCCGTCGGGCGTTTGCGCATAGCGTGGCCGCACGGGTGAGGGACCCGCCCGCTCAATGGATTCGGCAATGGACAACGAAAGCAATCCCCCAACTGATCAGCCGTTCTAGCGGCGGTCGCGATCCCCAATTGATGGCAGCTCGAAAATCACTTCACCGTAATGGTGATCTTTTCGGAAACCACCGGCGGATCGTGCGGAATATGGTTGTGGTCGCCCAGTAACAGCTGCAGCGTATGCTCACCGGGCGCGAGCTCCACCGACACTTCCGTTTGGCCGCCACCAAAATGGCGATGGTGTTCGTCTGCCGGGACCGGGGCATCCAAGGGCGGCAAACTTTCCGCATCGATCAACAAATGATGATGACCGGTCGCGGCGCGCTCCACACCCGCCGGCGCCACGCCCATGCCACGGAGCCCGAAACGGACCACAACCGGGCTGCTGACCGTCTGGCCGTTAGTGGGCGAAATAAAATAAATCGCCGCACCCTCCGGTGCCGGCGCGGCGTGCAACATCGTACCTACAAGAAAAACCATGAGCCCGAAAAGCCATCCGAGCGGTCGTTTTTTATTCACAGCTTTGATTCCTTACGGTCGTGACGGTTGGACATTGCCTACAAGCTACCGCAGCCACTGTCACGCCACAAGCGCAGGCGTTGACCGCGCCGCCGCGCGTGCCGACAATGGACGCTCTTCGTCCCACCACGGTTTTTGGAGGTTCCATGCGCATCGGTTGGATCGGCCTAATGGCCTTCGTTTGGGCGGGCGTGATTCACGCCGAGATCGTCACCCAAACCATCAAATATCCCATCGCCGGCAAATCGTACGTCGGCTACCTGGCCTACGATGACAGCATCAAGGAACCCCGGCCGGGTATTGTGGTGTTCCACGAGTGGTGGGGGCTGAATGATTTCGCCCGCAGCAAGGCGGAGGCATTGGCGGAGCTGGGTTACGTGGCGTTTGCCGCCGACATGTACGGCAAAGGCATGGCCACCCACGATCCGGAACAAGCCGGTCAGTGGTACACAGAAGTGAGCGAAAACCGCGCCTTTAGAAAACGCGCTCAAGCAGCAGTTAACGTGCTTAAGAAACAAGCCGGCGTGGACCCAAAACGCATCGGCGCCATCGGCTTTTGCTTCGGCGGCACCACCGTGCTGGAGCTCGCCTACAGCGGTGCGGATGTGCAAGGCGTGGTCTCGTTTCACGGCGGGCTGACCGCGCCGGGCGAAGCGGATCGGGATCAAATCCAATCGGCCATTTTGGTGTTGCACGGGGCGCAAGATCCCTTCGTCAAACCCGAGCAGCTCGAAGCGTTTGAATCCGGCCTGAAAGCGAGCAGCGCCGACTGGCAGTTGGTCATCTACGGCAACACCTTACACAGCTTCACCAATCCGAAAGCCGACTCCGTCGACATGGAGGGATTGGCCTATAACCCGCTGAGCGATCGGCGGTCCTGGGCGGCCATGCAACAGTTTTTCGACGAAGTCTTGCGCTAGATTACGTCCCGGGCGCCGGTTCTCGTCTCAGCCGAGCGGCTGGCAAGACCAGTCGGCGCCCGGGGGCAACGTGCCAGGAAAGGTCCCTTCCCAGGCCGCGTTTGGCCACGGGTCGGCTGCGTAATAACCCAAATGGGCGATGCAGCGGCAATCGCTGGACCCGAACCGCCGAACCGGCGCTTCGATGCCCGGCAGGGCAAATAAAGACTTGGCCCAGAGGCATTCCAGCTTCTCCGGCGTATAGGCCACCCACACGCGTAGCGGCTGCACCACCGGCCGCAGATAGTCCAAATGCCAGTGAGACCGCCCCCCACGCAGATGCCGAGCCACCCGCGCCGCGACGCCGCCGGGCCCGCGGGCGCTACCCAGGTACAGATACAACCCGGCCTTGATCGCCAGCTCACCCAAACCGCCGGCCGTGACCACCGCGTCCGAATCGGCCCGCAGCAACAACGCGTAACTCCCGGGCTCCGACCTCAAAACTGCCATGGCACGTCAAACCAGACCGTGAAAAAACGTTGAATTTGGTGCCCCGGACAGGAATCGAACCTGTGACCTTCCGCTTAGGAGGCGGACGCTCTATCCTACTGAGCTACCGGGGCCGTGAGCGACTGGAACACGATGCAGCTGATAAGCTTACCCGGCCACTGCCAGAAATTAAAATGCCGGCGAACCGCCGGCATTTTAATGGAACTTGGTGGAGCCGAGGAGGATCGAACTCCCGACCTTCGCATTGCGAACGCGACGCTCTCCCAGCTGAGCTACGGCCCCACAGAGGGTTGTCATAACGACAAGCGGCGACTTCACGGCCGCCGCGGCGCTAGTTTAACATCACCTCAAACCGGCTGCCAGATGCGCCTATGTCCCTTCGCCTGTCCATCATCATCCCGACGCTGAACGAAGCGGGGCAGATTTCTGCCACCTTACAAGCGCTCCAATTCGCTCGCGACCAGGGCCACGAAGTGATCGTCGTCGACGGCGGCAGTGACGATGAAACACCGGGCCGGTGCGCGGGCTTGGCGGACCACATCGTGACCGCCGAACGGGGCCGCGCCCGGCAAATGAATGCCGGCGCCAAACTCGCCCAAGGCCAAATCCTGTGGTTTCTCCACGCCGATACCCGAATGGCGCGCAGCGCCGTGACGGAGCTGTTGCAAGCGGTCGCAGAGGGCGCGCTGTGGGGTCGGTTCGATGTGCGGCTGGACTCTCGGCTCGCGATGCTCCGCTTGGTGGGTTTTATGATGAACCGGCGCTCCCGCCTCACGGGGATGGCCACCGGGGATCAAGGGATTTTTGTCCAGCGCGCGCGGTTTGAGGCCATGGGCGGATTTGCGGATATCCCGCTCATGGAAGATATCGAAATCAGCCAGCGCCTGCGACGCTTGGCGCCACCGGCTTGCCTGACTGGGCCGCTCGTCACATCCGCGCGCCGCTGGGAGCAGCACGGTGTGTGGCGCACGATAGGACTCATGTGGTCATTGCGCTTCGCGTATTGGCGGGGGGTGGACCCGCATACCCTGGCCGGGCGCTATCGATGAGCGAGCGCTCATATCGGCACCCGGACGCGATCATCCTGGTGTTCGCCCGCGCTCCGGTGGTGGGGCAGGTCAAAACCCGCCTCGCGCGGCGGATCGGTCCCGCTGCGGCAACCCGGTGGCACCGGCAAATGACTTTGAAGACGCTGACCACACTGCACGCCGCGCGCCTGGCACCGGTTTGGCTGGTGGGCGTACCGGACATCCGGCATCCGTTCTTTTTTTCCTGTCGCCGGCGGTTTAGCCTTCGACTGCGGCGCCAATCGCGGGGTGATCTCGGCCGGCGCATGAATCATGCCCTCTGCCAGGCGTTAAGGGTCGCCAATCGTGCGGTTTTAATCGGTACCGACTGCCCGGCACTGGGCTACGCCGATCTGGATGCGGCACTGCAACATTTGGCCAGGGGCGCGGAGATTGTGCTGGGACCGAGCACCGATGGCGGTTATGTGCTGGTGGGGGCGAATCGGCCCGCGCCCGGGCTCTTTCATGGCATCGACTGGGGTACCGAGCGGGTGATGGCCCAGACTTATCGCCGGCTATCCACTCTCAACCGGTCCTGGCGCTGCCTGCCGCCCAAACCGGACGTGGATCACTACGCCGACCTGCAAACGGCCCGGCGGGCGGGTTGGCTTTAAGGCGCCGCGCCGTAACCGGTGAGCTCCACGTAGCCGTGTCCGCTCACGCGGCCGTCTGCGTCGGTTCCGGTCACTTGCACCAGGCCTTCCCAATAGCGGATTGCCAGATTCAGCTCTTGGTCGGCGATGGCCGGCTCCAGTCGCAGTTGCAGCGATTCCGATGGCAACTCCAGGGTCCAGCCCGAGGGGTAACGAATCCCCGAGTGGGGGCTGCGCCAATGGTCGCGGACCGTCACCACCACCGCGTCGTGCTCCAGAATGTGATAGCTGCCGTCCGCATCCACGAGCACGCCGTAGTCGAACGGGTTGGGCGCGCCATCCCGGCGTCGTATCTGACAGAACATCAACTCCCGTCCATCGTCCAGTTGGACCGAGAACCAGTCCCAGCCCACCCGGTCTTCTCCTAAGGTAGATGTCCCCCACTCCCGATCCATCCACGACGCGCCACTTACCGGAATGATCTCCTCGCCCAGCGTGATGTGCCCCTGAGTCGGCATGCGGGTCAGGGAGTAGTAATAAGATGCATCGCCGGGCGTTTGGCCTTTGACGCTCAAGCCCTCGCGGCCCTGCAATACCGGCGGTTTGTCCGACGCCAACACCAGCTCAATGGCCACATCCCCCTGCCGCGCGGTGAGCCGGGCCGGAAATGCCGGCCCCTGCGGCGCCAGGCTTTTGAGCTCCCAGTCGTCCAGCCAAACGCGCAACGGCTGTGCCTGGGCCCCGGCCATTGCCAAAGCGGCGCGATTAAACCGCTCAAAGGCATGAAACTCGCCGGCCGCGACATCGGTGAGAGCCAAATGAGCCATGTAGATCTGCCGGGTGGCCCAGTCGGAGGCGCGTTGTGGCATGTCGGGCGCGACGGCGACGCGGAAAAATGTCAGTTCGTATCCGAAATCTCGGCCATCGTCGGCTTTCAGATTGCCGGTGAAATACCACCACTCGCTGGCAAAATCCTCGTGCGGGCCGTGATCTTCGGGGAAATCCCAGGATCTGGGGGTCACGGCGCGCTCAAAGCCCGAAATCCCCTCCTCCACAAACGCTTGGGACAAATCAATCGCACCGGCCGGCGAATCCCCCCTGCCGGAATCACGGTTGGAGGTGAGATACACGACAGACAAACCCAACACCACAGCGGTGACAAGAACGACAAGGGCCCGCACGCCTCAGTCCTCCCGCAGTGCCAGGGCCGCGGGCGTGGTGGCCATGCGCCAGGCTGGATACAAACCCGCGACCACGGCGGCAATGATGGCCGTAAACAGGGTTTGGGAGAGCACGCTGAACGACCAGACGAAATCGATGCTCCAGCCGAAGGCGCGCTGGTTGATCGCGCCGGTGAGCACTGCCGCCAGAACGAGCCCCACCGGAACTGCCGTCAGTCCGGCCACTGCACCCATCAGCGCCGTCTGCCCCGTTACCATGCGCCCCACTTGACCCGGCGTCATGCCGAGTGCCCGAATCACCGCCGTTTCCTTGGCTCGCTCCAGCTGCAACGCCATCAGCGCGCTGGTCACGCCCACGATGCTCACCACCAGCGTGAGCAACTGCAACACGCCGGTAACGGCAAAGGTGCGCTCGAACACCTCCAGCGAGTATTCCAAAATACCGCGGGTTTGCATGACCGAAAGGGGATTGGCCGGGCTGGCCAACTGTTGCGCCGCGCTGACGACGGCCTGCTGGTCTGCGCCCTCCACGAGATATAGCCCAATGCCGTTGAAGCCCTTGCGCGACGGCCAAAGGCGGATGAAGGTCTCGCTGCCCACCAAGAGATTGCCGCGATCGGAGCCGTAGTCCTGATACACGCCGACAATTTCGACCTCGATCCAACCGTGCTCCGAGGCCAAGGTGATTCTGTCGCCCACCGACAGCCGGTTGTGAAATGCCAACGGTTCGCTGGCCAGTGCTGCGGGCACGGCCCGTTCCGGGTCGGTGATGGCAGGAAATGCCGTCTTCGGCCGGCCGGCTTGCAACAGCAATGCATCGCGAACCTCAGGCACCACATCGAAGCCGGTGACGCGGATGGGTCCGGAGCGCGTCTCGATCTCCGACGCGCGGATCGCCACGACCTGGCGGACACCCGGGATGTCGCGCAGCCGGTCGGCCACCGATTCAATCACGACCGCGCCGCGCGGCGAGGCGACGCCGGGTGAGACGTATATCTCGGCGCTCAAGGTGCGCTCGAGCCAGGTTGAAACGCTGTCACGGAAGCTGGCGATCATGGTTCCCACGCCGACATTGGTCGACAAGGCAATGGTGAGCGCGGCGATGGCCAGACCGGTTCGGCTCAGCGAGCCGGACACGCCGCGCGCGGCAAGCCGGGCCTCCAAGGAGCCATTGACAGGCAACAGACGATCCACCCCGGTCATCAACCACAAGGTGATGGATGGCATGAATAAGCTGGCTGCCAATACCAGTGCCACCAAAGCCCCATAGGCCGGAAGAAGCGATTGGCTCGGCCACAGCAACAGTGGCGCCATGAGCACCAACAGCACCACGCCGGCCCGCGCCAAGGCCGGCGCTAACCGATGTACCCGCCCCTCCAGCACCGAGCGGTTCAAGACCATCCGCGGCGGCGTTCGCGCGGCTTCCACGGCCGGGACGATCGCCGCCAGCACGCTGCCCACCAAACCCAGCGCCGCGCCTTTGGCCACACTCACCGGGTCGAGATACAGCTGCGTGATCTGCAGCGCGTAGTACATATCGTTGATGGTCCGGGCGACCAAGGCGAGGAGAAACCGAGCCAGCGCCGTACCCAACAACAACCCCAGCGCGGTCCCGACGATCCCCAACAGCACTGCCTCGACGGTGACACCGATAAAAATTTGCTCTCGGGTCACCCCCAAGGTGCGCAGCGTGCCGAGCAGTGGCCGCCGCTGGACGATGGCGAAACTCATGGTGTTGTAGATCAGATACAAACCCACCACCAAGGCCAGCAAACTCATCGCCGCCAGATTGAAGTCAAAAGCGCGGGTCATGCCCTCCATGGCGCGGGTGCGGGTGCCGGCCGTCTCGATCCGCAGCCCCGGCGATAAACGCGCCGCCAACTCTGCCAGGGCCTGCTCGCCCGCCTCGCCTTTGGGCACCTGTAGGTCGATCCGGGTGATGCGCCGGTCCATGCGGAGCAGCTCCTGCGCTCCGGCGATGTCCATCAGCATCAAACCCGAGACCATTTGCTCATCGGCCGGGGCCTCGAACACACCAGCCACGGTCACTGTGTCGCGGCCCATGGGCAACAGCAGATCGACGGTATCGCCCTTGGAAAGGCCCAATTCGGCCGCGCCGGGGGCAGACAGCAGAATCTGACCGGCCAGGGTCATCCAGCGCGTCGTGCCACGGAGCGAAAACTGGCCGGCGCCCCCCGCGCTTCCGAAACCGCGAAATGGCGCCTCGGCCACACCGTCCACGCCCAGCAAACGGAAACTCAGCCCCGGCCGATCAGCCGGTGTAACGGTGGCCTCGATCACCGGGGCGGAGGGGTAAGACCAGCCAGCAAGGCGAAGATCGGAATAGATGGTTTGGTCTATCCCGCCAGGACCGCCAACGATGTGGTGGGTGGCTTGGCCGACGACCCCCCGCATGGAGAGGTTTAGCGCGTGACGTGCGCTGCTGCTGGCCATGTCGACGGCAATGACCACCGCCACGCCCAGGGCGATGCCCAACACCGAAAGCGCGGTTAACCAGCGATGCCGCAGCAAATGCCGGATGCCGGCCAGCCAGTAAGTGGGAATCAAGCCGAGGCCTCGCCGTGCAACCGGCCTTTGCGGAGGTGTAAGACGCGATCGGCCCGACTCGCGAGCTCGGTGCTGTGCGTCACCATGATCAAGGTCTTGCCGGCACCCCGCACCAAGCGCTCCAACACCGAAAACACGTGGTTGCCGGTGTCGACATCCAGATTTCCCGTGGGCTCGTCGGCAAGAATCAGATCGGGCTGATGAATCAGGGCCCGGGCCACCGCCACACGCTGCTGTTCGCCGCCCGATAGGGTATCGGGAAAGCGATGGCCGTACCCGCCGAGGTCGACTTCGTGCAGCAACAACTCGATGCGCTTGCTCGCGGCTTCATCGTTCCGCTGATTCAGCTGCAGCGGCAGCCGGAGATTTTCAGCCACCGTCAATGTGGGCAGGAGATTGAAGAATTGAAACACAAAGCCGATGCGCCGGCGCCGCAACAACGTGCGCCCCCGTTCGTCCATTGCCTCCAATCGCTGGTTGGCCACTTCGATACGGCCCTGATCCGGGCGATCGATACCGCTGATGAGGTTTAGCAAAGTGGATTTGCCCGAGCCGCTGCGGCCCACCAGGGCGAGCATTTCACCTGTGGGCACCTGCAGATCCAGGCCGTTGAGCACGGTACGGCGACCGGCGCCTTCCAGGTAGCTGTGGCGCACATCGCCGAGTTCGACCATAAGCGAGCGGCTCATCGGACTAACGCCTGAAGTCCACGCGACCACCGTAACTGAAGGGTATGTTGCGAATCAGGGGCAACCCCACGTCGATGTCGCCCCGAATGCGGTAATTCAACTCCGGCTCGCCCTGCAGCAGAAATGTCGCTAGAGAACCCGCCAAACGCGCCATCGACAGCTTGGCGTTCACGTCGAACTCCACCGCATCGCGCGCGGGGATCTTGAACGCCTCGACGTTCTCGCCCTTGGCGAATCGCCGCCCCATCAACTCCACACGATAACGAAACACTTTGACGGGCAAGGCAATTCGGTTGGGATTATGGATGCGTATGGTGAGACAAAAACGTTGCTCGAACAGGCTCACTTCCTTGGCCTGCAAACCGGTGATGGTAATCTCCGGGGTCTTTACGAAACGCCGCACTTGCTTGATCAGCCAGCCACGCAGACGATCCCGCACACTTGGCTTGGGCTCGACAATCTCGCCTTCGATGGGTTGTCGCTCCATCTTCCTTGATCCTCCTTGGGCATCCCTTCGCCCTGACACAAACGTGTCATTTTAACGCAATCCTTAGAACCGCCTCGCCGGTCCCTGGCGGGACCGTTCAGTCTCCGCCGCGATACAACTGGACCGTGCCCTTGCGCTCAAACGGGACTGTATCGGTAAAAGGCAAATCGACTTCCACTTCCCCTTGGATGTGATAGTCCAACTCGCCGTTGAAATTCGAGAGCAGATTGGCCATTTGGCCAGCAAACTCGAGCAGATTCGTTCGTACATCGGTGTGAAACAAGGCGCGGCCGCGTGCCGGTACGGTGAAAGGCTCGGTTGTTTCACCGTTGGCGAAGGACTGACCGGCCAGATCCACTTGGTAGCTGATCCGCTCCACCGGCATCGCCACACTGTTGGGATTGTAGATTTCCAATACCAGACGATAACGCTGCGAAACCAGGCCGACCTCGAGGATTCGTATTTCCTGAAGCCGAATTTCCGGTTCTTCCACCAGGCGGTTCAGCATGCCCGTGCAGCCGCCGAGGATCAATGCGAACAAGGCAATGAGACATGCCGCCCATCGGATGGGGTATTGCATATGCGACCGATTCCTTACTGTCAGTGACACCCACGCGGGTGACCCGTTGATGAAACCGGATACGCTACCATGTGGTCGCCGAAGGTGAAATATTCCCGGTCGCTTGACCGCACCCATCGCATCGGCGGGATCAGAGGCCTTTCAATCCCAGCGATCATCCCGAACCTGGACCACGTTATGCTCCAGGCGAACGGGAAAGGTATCGACCGGCTCATAGGCGGGCGGGGAGAGCACCGCGCCGGTTCTCACATCGAACCGGGCACCGTGGCGCGGACAGGTCACTTCGCAACCCTTCACGGGACCGCCGGTCAAGGTGCCGCCATCGTGGGTGCAGATGTTCTCAATCGCATAGTAGGTGCCTTCCACGTTGAACACCGCGATGGAGACACCCTCCACATCCACCACCTGGTGAGTGCCAACGGGAAATTCCCCGGCCGGCGCCACATCCGTCCAGTTGCTCAAAATATCCTCCTAAAAATCGGTGGGTTTAGTCCGACGTCGGCTCGCCGGCTTGCTCTGGCTGCCACAAAACGTCCGCCACCCCGGCCTGCCGATTGAGGGCGCGAGCGGCCACGAACAGCAAATCCGATAAACGATTGATATATTTGAGCGTGACCGGATTAACGGATTCCTCCCGGGACAGACTCAACACCGTCCGCTCGGCCCGACGGGCCACCGTCCGGGCCAGATGGCAAGCGGCGGCGGCCGGTGAACCACCTGGCAGAATAAATTCTTTCAGTGGTTTGAGATCCGCATTCATCTCATCCAACCAAGTCTCCAACTGGGATACTTTGGCATCGCGAATACTGGTGCGGCCTGGGATACACAGCTCGCCACCGATATCGAACAAATCGTGCTGAACCGCTTCCAGGCGGTGGCGCAGATCACCCTCGATTCCGTGAGCCACCACCACGCCAATCGTGCTGTTCAACTCATCCACGGTTCCGAACGCTTCCACACGCAAGCTGTCTTTGGATACCCGGCTACCATCCCCCAAACCGGTGGTTCCGGCGTCGCCGGTGCGAGTGTAGATTTTCGACAAGCGGTGACCCATGTTCAACCCTCCTTCAGCTCATAATGTACTGGCAGCTCCAGACCGGCAAGCCGGCCGGGGAGCGACACGTCGGTCAGTCGGGGCACCCGCCGCATGGCCTTCACGGCACTGCGATCCAAAATGGCATAGCCAGAACTTTGTGCAACGGAGACGTTCGAGATGGCGCCATCCGCCTCCAGATCGAACCGCACCCTGACGGCGCCTTCCCAACCTTGACGCCGGGCCAAGGTCGGATAATAAAAATACTTCGCCAGACTCTCACCGACACGCGCCATCAACATCTCGGGTGTATCTCCACCCGCCGGTTCCCCCCTTGCAACGGCCTTTGCTGACCACGCGTCGTTTTCGGACTCAACGCTCAATGGGGATGGATCCGCCGCGGAAGAGGATAGTCTATCCGCTGGGATGACCGCGGCCTGCTCGGCGATTCGCCGGACAGGGTCAGCCGGCAAGGCAGGGGCAACGGCCGGACTCGGCTTCGGCCTCGACGATGGAATCGCCGGCCGGGATACCCGCTCCACTGGGTCTTCAGCGGAGCGGGTAAGTTCTTTTTGATCGCTGTTCGGACGACTGGGTGCCGGTAAGGGGGGCCGGACCGCTTCTTGCCCGGCCGCCTCACCCCGCGGCGCGGCAACGAACTCCAAATGAACGGAGGTCGGCCCGCGAGGTGCCCATTCGGGCCAAGGCAACGGCACCTCTCGCCATACCAGCACACTGGCGTGCAGGATCAGCGATAGCGCCAGAAAACCAGCCAAGCGCCCGTGGGCATGATTCAGCCGAACCGTCACCGTCTAAATCCACCCTACGGCGTGCGGTAGTTCACGCTGACATAGGCAGCGCGCCCCGGTTGCAGGTAGGTGTCGGCCAGACTGTATTGTTTGTCGAATACATTGTCGATTCGGCCTTGCACGCTCCAACCATCGGCGATTTCCAATCCGGCGCGGAAGTTCACCAGACCATAGCCCGGCAATTCCACGGTGTTGGCGGCATCATCATAACGACGGCCCTGGGCGATCACCGTGCCACCCATACTGAGGGCGCCCCAACTTCGATCCAGCTCGATCCGGGCACTCTCGTTGGCCCGCCTCGGCAAGTCGGCACCGGTGTCGCGGTTCTCGTGATCGAGCACGGTCACGGCGCCATAGAGCCGCCAGTCGGCTGCATTGAGCTCGATGCCGGTCTCCAGGCCAACAACGCGGGCCGATTCAATATTGCCCACCGTGCCCGCGCCGGAATCGAATACGATCAGATCATCAATGGTGTTACGAAACACGCTGGCCTGGACCCGCGCAGGACCGGTGCGCATCTGAATACCCAGCTCGAGATTCTCCGATTCCTCCGGCGCCAGGTCGGGATTCCCGGCGAAAAAGCCCACATCCGGAAAGAACAACTCATTGAAGGTCGGTGCCCGGAATGCACGACCATAGCTGGCCGTGACTCGAGCGGCGTCGGACAAATCCACACCCCAGGTCAGTCCCCCGGTGGTGTTCTCCCCATACGCGTCGTTGTCGTCATAACGCAGGCTGCCGACGATGTCGTGACGGCCCAGACGGATTTGATCCTGGATAAAATAGCCGACATTGTCGCGCTCGGTTTCCGCGAACTCGGTGGTGCTGACCACCTCGTCGGACACGTAGTCCACGCCGAGGGTCAACAACTGGGCCTCGCCGATGCTGACATCATTCTGCCAAGTCATTTGCCGGCGCTGGCTGTCGAATAAGGTTTGCACTTCGTCGTTGAACAGGTTGTCCGAGTCATCCCGGCTTTCGTTCACGGACAGTCGGCTGAACCAGCCGGCCAGCACCGGCATCGCGGCATAGGCGCCCAGGACCTGTTGAACGAAGTCGGTTTCGTTGGGAACGCCGTCATACTCCGTCTGACCGGCGGCCCTCAGGGCATTCACACCCAACTCCAAACCACTGTTGAAGCGATGCGACAGCGAACCGCCGACGGAACCGTTGCGGTAACCGTCATCGTCCGGCTCATCCGGCGTGAAGCCGAAAGGCGTCGTCGCACCGTCAAGCTGCACATTGTAGCCCTCGGTGCCGAAATAGGCGGCCTGCACGGCGTACCGCGTTCCTCCCGATGAACCCGATAGGCCGACACTTCCCGCCCGGGTGGTATCGGACCCGACGCTGCCGGTGAAGTTGAAACGCGGATCGCCCTGACCGCGTCGCGTAAAAATGTGAATCACACCACCGATGGCATCGGCCCCGTAGAGCCCCGCGCGAGGCCCGCGCACGATCTCGATCCGGTCAATTTGCTCCGGTGGGATGTACTGCAGCGCCGCGGCACCGGTGGTGGCGGATCCCACACGAACGCCGTCGATCAATACCAAAGTCTGATTGGAATTGGTGCCTCGTAGAAACACGCTGGTGTTCTTACCGAAACCGCCGTTGGCGACCAGATCGACGCCCGGCTGACCGACCAGCAAATCCGGCAGCGTGGCCGGCTGTAAACGCTCGATGTCTTCACGGGTGATTACGGTGACCGGCGCCAGGGTGTCATCCACGCTGCGGGCGGTTCGGGTGGCGGTGACAACAATCGCATCGTCCGCCCAGGCAGTGGCGCTGGTTCCCCCCAACGCCAAAAGAGTGAGAAAAAGGGATCTGCTAGCGCTCTTGTTCAATGTTGTATTTTCCTGTCAGTCCATGTGCACCGGGCACGAAGAATGAAAGTCGAATACGGAGGACATCACAGGAAAGAGCACCAGCACGGGAGCCCCAACCGTGCTGCCCACCGCAACACATCAGGTCTTCGCTCCACTTGGCCGGTCTCCGGGCTGATGAGTTGGCCATTCGCCGGGGGCAAATGCCGAGCGATGGTCGCCTTCCCATGTCGTTAAGAAAAGACACAGTGGCGGGGGACCACGCTATGCTCAATCACCGTTGCGGGGGCAGCGTTGGAATAGATCCTTATGACCGAATCGCACCAACTTCCCGTTTCACGCCGAAGACGAACGTCGTCGGCGCACCAAGGGCATTTAAGGTGGCGCCACACTATACGCGGGGCCCATCCCTGTCAACTGGCCATTTGAAGGGAAACGCACCCACAGGCGGCGCGGGTCATGCAGCGCCACCTCGTCGATTAATCGGGAACAAAAAAGCGGCTTTCGAGTGTTTGCAACTGACGCAGGGGATAGTCGAACAAATCGCTCAAGCTCTTCACCGAGAGCACGTCGCCCACCGGCCCCGTCATCAGCGCGCCGTCCTTAAACATCAGAATCGCGTGGTCGCAAAACCGTGCGCATAAATTCAAATCGTGCAAGCTGATCACCGCGGCTTTGTCGTCGGCCTCAACCTCCCGACGCACCTCGGTCAGAATCGCGATCTGGTGACCCAGGTCCAGATGATTGGTGGGCTCATCCAACAGGTAAACTTGAGGCGCCTGGGCCCATGCGGCGGCGATGGCCACACGTCGACGCTCCCCGCCGCTGAGCGTGGTCACCTCGCGATCCTCAAAACCGGTTAATCCGACCCGCTCCAGCGCCGCCCGGGCCAACCGATGGTCGGCCACCGATTCCGCTTGCCAGAAACGAATCCAGGGATGCCGACCCACCAGGACGGTCTCGAGAACCGTGGCGGGAAAATGATCCGGGTAGTCCTGTAACACCATCGCCCGCTCGCGAGCCCGCTCGCGAGCGCTCAAGCCAGCGAGCGGCTGATCCAATAACCGGACCTGACCGGCGCGTGCCCCCCGTAAACCCGCCAGCGTGTGCAGCAATGTGGTTTTACCCGCGCCATTGGGTCCCAACACACCCCAAACCTGGCCAGCCATGACGGTGACATCCAATGGCTGCCCCGCAGCACGCCCCGGAAGATCGATGACCAGTCCATGGGCGCTGAGCCGATGGGCGCTCATCGACTCCGCCTCAACAACCAAAGGAAAAGGGGTACGCCCAGAAAGGCAGTAATGACTCCAACCGGGAGCTGCTGGGGCGCCAATACCGTCCGGGCCAAGGCGTCGGCCACCACCAAAAGACTGCCACCCAGCAAAGCAGCGCCGGGAAGTAACAAACGCTGATCATTGCCGATGGACAAACGCAAGATGTGTGGTACCACAAGGCCGACAAAACCGACGTTGCCGACAATCGAAACCGCCACCGCCGTGGCCAGGGCACCGACGATGAAGATCACCATGTGCCAAAACGCCACGGTCACGCCCAAGGTTTCCGCCTGCTGCTCTCCCAACGCCAAGATGTTCAGCGAGCGTCCCGCCGGCCACGCCAGCACAGCGAGGCCCACCAAGAACACGCCTTGAAGCCACGGCGCCCGATAAACTCCGGCCAGATCACCCATCAGCCAATGCACCATCCCGGGCAACCCTTCCACCGTTGCGACGGACAATAAGAAGCTGATGACCGCGCCCCACCCGGAGGCCAACACCACACCCGCGAGCAGCAAGCGATTGGGTGTCCAACTGCCGGTCCCGTGGGCCACGCCGAGAACCAGCCCGATAGAGAGCATGGCCCCGACGAACGCGGCCAGCGAGACCGTGCCGGCGGCGGCACCGAGAACGATGGCCAGCAACGCCCCCACCGACGCCCCGCCAGATACGCCCAACACGTAGGGGTCGGCCAGCGGATTGCGCAACAGAATCTGCATGAGCGCACCGGCGATGGCCAATAAACCACCGCTGACGAACGCCGCCATGGCGCGGGGCCATCGCAAATCCCAAACCAAGGTTTGAACCAAAGGTTCCCCCCCGCCCAGTAAAGCCACGAACAGCGACCCCGGCGTCAGCATCCGGCCGCCGCAGGCGAGGGCGCCGAGAAGACTCGCGCAGGCGATGAGAACGAGGATCAATAAAACCGGTACGTGGCGTGGCATCGGCAGGTATTATAGGGCGCCTTCAGACGTGTGCGGCACCCTGCCGACGCGTCGCCGGCAGCGGAACGATCGACACGCATGGGGTAGTCACATGTCAAAAAGCGCGTTTCTGGAAACGGCCATCGCAGCAGCGAAAGCCGGCGAATCGATCATTCGAAAATACTATTCGGGTGATTTCGAGGTTCAACTGAAGGCGGACCAGACGCCGGTCACCGTGGCGGATGTCGAGACCGAAAAAGCCATCAAAGAAATGATCCTCACCCGCTTTCCGGACCACGGATTCTATGGCGAGGAAACCGGTACAACGCGGGCGGATGCCGACTACGTCTGGCTAATCGACCCCATTGACGGGACCAAAAGCTTTGTCCGCCGGTATCCGTTCTTTTCGACCCAAATCGCATTGATGCACCAGGGCGAGTTGGTGCTGGGCGTATCGAATGCGCCGTTGTTCGGCGAGATGGCCTACGCAGAGAAAGGCACCGGCGCCTATCTGAACGATCGGCCCATCCAGGTGAGCGATGTCGACGCCTTGGCGCAAGCGACTTTATCCATGGGCAACATCAAGACACTGGCGACATCAGACCAATGGCCAAGGCTGGGTCAGCTGGTCGCCGCCATGAATCGCACCCGCGGCTACGGCGATTTTTATCACTACCACCTGCTGGCGGCTGGCTCCATCGATATTGTTGTGGAATCGGACGTCAATATTCTCGACATCGCGGCGTTGACCGTAATCATCCGCGAAGCGGGCGGCGATATCACCGATTTGCAGGGGAAAGACATCGGACTGAAAACCACGAGCGTGCTCGCCACTAACACAGTCATTCGCCCGAAAGTGGAGGCCGTGCTCTCACGTTAGGCCACGGCCAGCGAGCTATGATGACGCTACGGTGACGAGTCGGGCTCCCGCAAACTGATGACAGGCCAATCGCGAGCGCGAGCGGCAGCAGCGAGTTGGGGATCAGGGTCAACTGCAACCGGGTGGGCCACACGCTCCAGTAGCGGCAGGTCGTTGTGGGAATCGCTGTAGAAATAGCTTCCGGCCCAGGTTTGATCCCGTTCATTCATCCAAGCGTCCAGTCGCGTCACTTTGCCGCTCTGAAAACAGGGAACTCCGCAAACCTTGCCGGTGTAACGCCCGTTCAGCAGCTCGGGTTCGGTGGCCAATAAGGCATCCACCGCGAAGGCCTGGGCGATCGGGTCGGTGACGAACCGGTTGGTTGCCGTGATGATGAGCAAGGTGTCACCCGCGCGACGGTGACGGGCCAGCAACTCGCGTGCCGCCGGCAGCATGATGGGCTCGATTTTCGATTGAAAAAACGCCGTGCGCCATCGCTCCAACAAGGACAAGGGGTGTTCGGACAAGGGACGCAGGGAAAACGCTAAAAACTCGTAGATATCGAGCGTACCTTCCTGATAGGCGCGGTAGAAGCGTTCGTTTTCGGCCCGATACCAGGCCGGGTCCACCGCACCCTGCTCGGACAGAAAATCCCCCCATAGATGATCGCTATCACCCGCTAACAAGGTGTTATCCAAATCAAATAATGCCAGCGCCACGCGACCTCCAGACAACTCAAGACTTTGCTATTTTACCCACATTAAGATGGAGTCTGTGCACGCGACTTTAAAGGTTCGAATAATTTCGGTATGTTGACAATCACATGACGTTTAAGGCCAGTAGTGCATCTCGCAATGATCGATTCCGACGGCTTTCGTCCCAATGTAGGCATCATCATTTCCAACGGTGAATCCAAGGTATTTTGGGCGAGGCGTATTAACCAAAACGCGTGGCAGTTTCCTCAAGGCGGCATCGCAAAAGGCGAGACGCCCCGAGACGCGTTGTTTCGGGAACTGTCCGAAGAAGTCGGCCTCACATGCGATGACGTGGAAGTACTAGGGTCAACACAGCGCTGGCTGCGCTATTACTTGCCCAAACGGTTTATCCGAACAAATGCCCAACCCCGATGTATCGGCCAGAAGCAAATCTGGTTTCTATTGCGACTGACCTCGCACGAGAACCGGGTCCAATTCGACACCACAGACGAACCCGAATTTGATGCCTGGCAATGGGTCGACTACTGGCACCCGGCCGAGGCGGTCGTGTTTTTCAAACGACACGTCTACCGCAAAGCCCTCACCGAACTAGAGCCGCTGGCGTTGCAACGACATAACGCCACGTCCAAATAAGTATCCGGAAGACGTTCCAAACACACCCATCCGCATCAACGGCGCCGACCAGCGGTTTGATAGCACCTGCGGGCCGCATTCACATTAAAGAAAACCCGATATCGACACGATAACTTCATTGGATCCATCTGGGGGGAGACGGATAATTTCCATGGACTGTAAAACAAGGTATTTCGGGTGTCCCGCACAACACGCTAACCCCGACCTTCAGAACTCTATCAACTCAAAAGCTTAGCGATGGCGACCGGCACGTTGAATCAACCACGTCTCACCGGGGTCGCCCGCCGTCTCGTTGCGGACCAGCTCATCACCCCTGAAGATGCGCTCAAAGCGCAGCAGGATGCCGCCGCCAAGAAAATCTCTCTGGTGGCGTATTTCGTCGATCAGAAGCTGGTCAAGCCACGCGATATCGCCCTGTCTATTTCGGAAGAATTCGGCGTCCCGTTTTTAGATCTGGACGCTATGGATATGCGCTTGGCGCCGATCAAGGAGGTGGACGAGAAGCTGATACGGCGCCACCACGTTTTGCCTTTGTATCGGCGAGGCAACCGGCTTTTTCTCGCCGTATCCGATCCGACCAACCTCCAAGCCTTAGACGATATCGAGTTCCACACAGGAAAACACAGCGAAGCGATTCTCGTCGAATACAACAAGCTCTCCGAAGCCATCGAGAAAAATCTGGAAAGTTTCGACGAGAAAATGTCGGAACTGGTGGACGGGGATCTGGAAAACCTGGATCTCGATACCGCCGAAGAAACCCGTGAAGCAGACGTCGCCGATCTCGGCGCGGACGATGCGCCTGTGGTTCGGTTCGTCAACAAAGTGCTCCTGGACGCCATCAACAAGGGGGCATCTGACATACATTTCGAACCATTCGAATATTTTTACCGGGTGCGTCGCCGTCAGGACGGTATTCTGCACGAAGTCGCGACGCCGCCGGTCTCGTTGGGCGTGCGACTGGCCGCGCGAATCAAAGTCATGTCGCGACTTGATATCGCGGAGCGGCGAGTTCCGCAGGACGGTCGTATCAAACTCAAATTATCGAAAACACGTGCCATCGACTTTCGCGTCAGTACTTGCCCGACCTTGTTCGGGGAGAAGATCGTACTTCGTATTCTCGATCCCTCTTCCGCTCAATTGGGAATCGGCGCTCTGGGTTTCGAACCCGAACAAAAACAGTTGTACCAGCAGGCGCTCAGCCGCCCACAAGGCATGATTCTGGTGACGGGCCCCACAGGAAGCGGTAAAACGGTCAGCCTGTATACAGGATTGAATATTCTCAACACCCCCGACCGAAATATCTCCACGGCCGAGGACCCCGCTGAAATCAACCTGCCGGGCGTCAACCAAGTCAACGTCAACCCAAAAGTCGGCCTCACGTTCGCGTCGTCCTTGCGGGCCTTCCTGCGGCAAGATCCGGACGTGATCATGGTTGGCGAAATCCGGGACCTGGAAACCGCCGAAATCGCGATCAAAGCAGCACA